>CATJIY010000072.1 GCA_949740695.1 uncultured Eubacteriales bacterium | reverse complement strand
GCGAATCAGCTTGCCGTCGGCGGAGCCCAAGGTGGCGGCAGTGGCCGACATACCCAGAGCAACGCCTGCCTGCGGCAGAAGCGTGATACCCAAATATTTACGCACGTTTTGGTCACAGCCCACCATAGCCGCCGAACCCATAGCGCCCAGATATTTGCCCGCCGAACGGGTGAGGATGTACACCAGGCCGATTCCCACTACTGCTAGGCTGGAGAAGACGCTTAACTCCAGTTCGGCGCCGCTAAGGACAAAAAACAGGGTGTATACCGGGGCGGTCCAGTTGTCGGCCCGCTCCATAATATCGGGGGAGCGAGGGCAGAGGTTGCAAAAGACAGTACCCAACATCATACATACCAGCAAGGAGGAAAAAGATAACGTGACTGGACCCAGAGGAATGGTCATCGTGGAAAGAGAAATGGTAATCAGAACAAAGGCAATGGTAAGAGAAAGCCGGTTGGTATTGGAATAAAAGAGCTTTTCCAACAGGGTGAGCAGCAGTCCCATCAGAGCGCCTAAAAGAAGAGAGCCCGCGATTTCTAGCAAAGGGTCCACCAGCACGGAAATCAGGTCAGCCGACCCGGAATGAAGGGCTTGCGCCACGCCGAAAGATATGGCGAAAGCTACCAGACCCACCGCATCGTCCAGGGCGACGATAGGCAGCAGCAGATCGGTGAGCTTACCCTTGGCCTTATACTGGCGCACTACCATTAATGTGGCCGCAGGGGCAGTCGCGGTAGCGATAGCGCCCAACGTGATGGCTGCCGGAACCGAAAGCACATCGGGCATAGCCAGATGCAGCAACAGCAGAGCGCCGTCTACCAATATCATAGCAGCGACCGCCTGCAAAACGCCGATAACAGCGGCTTGTTTACCAGTATCCTTCAGCTGGGACAGGCGAAATTCATTACCGATGGCAAAGGCAATAAAGCCTAGTGCTACCGAAGATAAAACGTTTACTTTTTCTAGCGCCTCTATGGAAGAAAAGCCTATGCCGGGCAGGTTTAACGCTCCCAGGCCATAAGGCCCGACCACCAGGCCCGCCAGCAAAAACGCGGTGACGTCGGGGAAATTCAAACCCAACTTTTTGAAAAAACGGGTCATGAGCAGACCTGCCACTAGGGCAACGGCTACGGGAATCAGATAGGACATAGGGTTCCTCCTTGGAAAACGCCGCAAAAAAAAGCGCGGTTTTGTTTTTTAAAATTTTACATATGGTTATTATAACTAAATTTAGAAGGGTTGCAATGTGCAAAATGACCAAAGATTTGCGATTTCCGGTTTTTACATCCAGGACTTGCCGAAAAAGTCGAAATTTTTAAAGATAAGGTTGATAAGCGCTTTCGTTCCAAGAACAGCAGATCGGTTGGTTTGTAATCTGTTTAAAAGTGAAACTGGTTTAATATCCGAGAATTTTGCGCTTTTTGCTTTGTGTTTGGCATGGTTTAATTACAGTTCGCTTCAAACGTAAAAAGAATTGGAAAAATCAATAAATTTTTGTTTCCTTTCTGCCTGCCGTTGCAAACAAGCTTGGCTCGTGGTACAATAAAACACATCAAAACGTCCCAGAAAAAGGAGGAATACGCCATGACTCCACAGCAACGAAGAAACGCGATCCGTACTCTGCTGGAGGAGGCGGATAGCCCGGTAAGCGCTACCGCTTTGGCTGGGAGAATGATGGTAAGCCGTCAAGTGATTGTGGGGGATATTGCCCTTTTGCGGGCCGCTGGAACCCCTGTCGCCGCCACTCCAAGGGGATATGTTCTCAGTGGACCGGCGGGCGTTCCGTTTCAGATTCAGGTGGTCTGCCGGCACACTGCCGGGCAAATGGCCGGAGAGCTAAATACTCTGGTGGATCTGGGGTGTACGGTGGAGGATGTCTCGGTGGATCATCCCGTCTATGGCCAGCTTACTGGGCAGCTGCGGCTTTCTTGCCGGGGGGACGTGGCCTTTTTTTTAGAAAAGACCCGCTCCAGCGCCGCCAAACCGCTCTCTGCTTTAACCCAGGGATTGCATACCCATACCCTTCGCGCCGAAGATTCCGCTACCCTGGAAAATGCTCGGGATGCTTTGCGGGCGATGAATATTTTGCAGGAATAATGTATTGTAAGAGTTGCTTCAGAAAGGAGGACCGTCATGGAAATTCACCGGCTGCGGGTTGGGAAGCAGGGGCCTGAGGCTCTGACGGTCTTGGCCCAGCTGAAGGATCCTTATGCTGCGTTGCTTTACGCTTATCTAGCGGCAAATCCAGAAGGGTGCCCGCCCCAGCAAGCGGCGGTGCAGCTGAATTATTCGGAGGAGCAGTTTCAACGGGCGGTCCAGTTGCTGTTGGTTTATGGGTTGGCAGCTGACCGGCAGGCTCCTCCGCCCAAGCAGGAAACAGTCTATCCTCCTCAGGAGTTGGCCCAGGCCAGAAAAGCCGATCCAGCTTTTTCAGGACTATGCGATTATTTTGAAGCCACCAAAGGGGACATCTTGAACCGGCGGGAGCTGGAAACGTTGCTAAACGTTTATCAGACTTTGGCGCTGCCTCCGGAAGTATTTACGCTTCTCATTAGCGAATGCCGCCAGCGGGGACGGTTAACCGCTCGGGAGGTGGAAAAGCAGGCATACCGATGGTATGATCTGGGTTTGGACAGCTATGACGCCGCCCGGGCCTATTTAGAGCGGCAGCACCAGCGGGCTAGCCGGGGAAATCAGGTATTGGAGCTGTTGGATATACATGGCCGGGCGCCTGGAGCAACGGAGCAACGGTATATCGATCAGTGGGAAGAGATGGGGGCCACTGACGATTTGATTAAGCTGGCCTATGACCGTACGCTGTTAGGCGCGCGCCGGTTGAGCTGGCCTTACTTAAATAAAATCCTCTGCTCCTGGCGGCAACAAGGATTTCGCAACGCGCAGGAGGTGGAAGCTGCTGAAACTGGAGGGAAAAACTGGCGTACCGCCTCCCTGCCCCAGAGCGAAACGGTAGAAGCCGCAGTGCTGCGTAAGATGCGGCAGGCCCGGCAGAAGCGGGCGTTGATACTGGATCAGCGCCGGGAATGGCTGCGGCAAACCCTGCCTGCGTTTGGAGAGAATGAAAGCGCCCTGCGGCTGTGCGCCTCCCGGATGGCCCGGGCGAAACCGGGGGAAAAGGCCGCCCTGGCGCTGGAGTATCAAGGATACTTGACTCGGCAGCGGGAGCAGCTGCAATCTTTGGGCAAGCCGGAAGATTGGCTTACCGACCGGCCGGACTGCCCCTTGTGTGGCGATCAAGGATATGTTGGCGCCCAAAAATGCCAGTGCCTGATCCGGGCTTGTCAGGAAACCCAGCGGGAAATGATGGGAAAAGAATAAACGCCGGTCAGTGATTTGGCCGGCGCGGGAGCTGAAAAATAGGTACAGCGTCTTATATATGTTATAGGACAACCTCTGAAGGTTTTCTCAAGCGGCAGGATGAACGGAAACGGTGGTCCGCCGGGGGTTGGTCCGAAGAAGCGCTCGCTTTTTTCTTGAGTGGGAAAGGATCTCTCCTGCGGCG
>CATJIY010000071.1 GCA_949740695.1 uncultured Eubacteriales bacterium | reverse complement strand
TGAATACCAGCCGCCGCCAACCGTTGAGCCGCTCCTCGGGCATGGAGTTTTGGCAAAGTGAGGATGCCGATAACGGGATGAAACTCTCCCATCACCTCCTCCAGATTACGGCAAGAATAAATGGGAACGCCGGCGATTTCGGTGCCAATAAGCAGTGGATTGGTATCAAATGCCGCTACCAACCGGACTCCATATTTGTGAAAGTTAAAATTGGTCATCAGCGCTTTTCCCAGGTTTCCAGCCCCGATGATAATGGCCAGCCGTTCCCGATCAATACGCAAAATTTTTGCAATAGCCGCCCGAAGGTCGGCCACATTATAACCATAACCTTGCTGGCCAAAACCGCCGAAGCAGTTAAAATCTTGCCTTACCTGGGACGCAGTAAGACCCATGCGCTGAGCTAAGGCGCCTGAAGAAATTCGGGCGGTACCAGCATCCTGCAAATCACATAAATAGCGGAAATAACGAGGCATCCGATGAATGACGGCCGATGAAATTTTTTTATCCATATGGCGCCCCCCTGACATAACAAACAGAAACCCAGCTGTGACCTTCCGGCCGGTCTTTTACAGGGCAAAAAGGCTGAGAAAGAAAATTTAATAAAATATTCGGCTCCTGCGCGATTACTTCTGGGGAAGATCGGACTTCCAAAAAAGGAATGTCTCCCCAGCCCTTGGCGATTACAGTGTAACCCCTTTTCTTAGAAAAATCAATAGGTTTCCAAAAAGAATTTCCCTGTTTTTCCGTTTTTTTTGAGTAGCCAAATTACCTTTTATACCGATCCATAAAACAATGGAAGCTGGCAGAACACCAGTATCCTATACCAAAAGTTATCCACATTTTCCACAGAGTTTTCCACAGATAAAAATGATCAAACCCCTATAGCAAAAGGGTTTTCTGAGAAAGAAACAAAAAAAGTACAGGGTTTTCCGCAGAAAATTTTTAAAAGAAATCAAGTAGTCTCTAAGAATTTCCAAATGCATTAACAGTTTGTTTTTATTTGAAAAATAGAAAACAGTTTAAAAAGATCCTTGCCAGCGGCATACATTTTGGCTGGCCGGCAAGGTGGCAAAACAGTTTTGAGAAAGGTCCCCCACATTACCGGATTCCAATTCATAAAAGGCCTGGCAAGCGATCATAGATCCGTTATCCCCGCAAAGGGCAAGCGGGGGTAGGTAGAGATCAAGTCCTGCTTGGAGGCATTCTTTTTTTAGCATTTTTCGAAGAAAACTGTTGGCTGCTACTCCGCCGGCGGCGGCAATCTGTTTGCGGCCTCGGGCTTTGGCGGCGGCAATCACTCGAAAGACCACGCTTTGCGCCACTGTTTGAGAAACAGCGGCGGCTAAATCTTCCCGGCAAATTTCCTGCCCTTTTTGCTGGGCGTTATGAAGGAGGTTTAAAGCGGCCGTTTTCAGTCCGGAAAAGGAAAAGTCATAGTCGCTTTCTCGGATAATTGCCGGAGGCAGACTGTAGCGGTTGGAATCTCCTTTCTGAGCCAAAGCGTCCATGGCCGCTCCGCCGGGATATGGAAGACCCAACACTCGGGCAATTTTATCAAAAGCTTCTCCTGCTGCGTCATCCCGAGAAGCCCCTAATACTTCTAAATCGGTGTAGCCGGTCACATCCAAAATTACAGTGTGTCCTCCTGAAGCCACAAGAGCGGTGAGGGGCGGAGTCAGTTGTGGAAAGGCTACGTAATTGGCCGCCACATGTCCCCGGATGTGATGTACTGGAATAAAAGGCCGGTCTAGGGACATGGCCAATCCTTTGGCAAAGTTGGCTCCCACCAGCAGCGCGCCGATTAACCCGGGAGCACAGGTAGCCGCCACTCCGTCCAGGTGAGAAAAGGATATTCCCGCTTGCGCCACGGCCTGTTCGGCCGCCTGGGAGATGGTTTCAATATGTTTGCGGGAGGCGATCTCAGGAACTACCCCGCCGTATCGAGCGTGCAGTTCCGCCTGGGAGACTACCACGTCGGAAAGGATTTTCCGTCCGTCTTGGGAAATGGCGCAGGCAGTCTCATCACAAGAGCTTTCCACCGCCAAAATCAACTTGCTCATATCAGTTCCCGCCCTAATAAAAGAGCATCCTCCTCTGGTTTTATATAATAGTGCCGCCGGCGGCCAACGGGGACAAAACCCGCCTGCTCATATAGCCGCTGGGCGGGCAGATTGCTTTCCCGCACCTCCAGAAAAACTTGACGAACCCCTCTGTTTTTCAAAAGAAGCATGGCTTGATCCAACATCCTGCGGCCAACGCCTCGCCGCCGGGCCTGGGGAGAAACCGCCACATTGGTGATTTCTCCTTCGTCAATGGCAATCCGGCAACCGATATAACCCAGCAGAGTTTTTCCTTGAAAACAAATCACATAAGGAGCGTCCTCACGTTTTAGCTCATTTGCCAAGGCTTCCCGGCTCCAAGGCAGAGAAAAACAGTCTCGTTCTAAAGCGGCCATCTGGTCCAGCCACTTTTCTTCCAATGGACCAAAGGTCAAAGCCTGTTCCGTTCCAGCCGTCTCATTTTTTAGCGTCATACCAGTTGCCTCCCCAGGAAACATCGACGGTAAGCTTGACCTGCAGTTGGGCGGCTGCTTCCATCTCTTCTTGAAGCAACCGGGCGGCTGTTTGGACTTCCCTTTCCGGGGCCTCCAGAATCAGTTCGTCGTGTACCTGAAGGATCAGCCGGGCTTCCAGGCCTTCTTTTTCTAACCGTTGATCCACCCGAATCATCGCCAGCTTAATAATGTCGGCGGCAGTTCCTTGGATGGGGGTATTCATAGCAGCCCGCTGGCCAAAGGAACGAGTGTTAAAATTCGAACTTTTCAATTCTGGAATAATCCGCCGCCGGCCGTACAGGGTGGAAACCCAGCCGGTTTCGGAGGCTTGGTTTTTTACCTGGTTCATAAAATCCCGTACGCCGGCATAGTGAGAAAGATAAGCGTTAATATAATCCTGGGCTTGGCTGTTGCTTACGTGGATGTCGTCAGCCAGCGACCAGGCTGATATGCCGTAAACAATTCCAAAGTTTACCGCCTTAGCCGCCCGTCGTTGGGCGGGGGTCACCTGGTCCAGCGGCGTTCCAAAAACTTGGGAAGCGGTGACTGCGTGGATATCTTCTCCCGAAGCGAAGGCCGCCTGCATGGCTTTGTCGCCGGCCATATGGGCCAACACCCGCAGTTCGATCTGAGAATAGTCGGCGTCCACTAACACCCAGCCCTTTGGGGCAGTAAAGCACCGGCGAATCTCGCTTCCTTCTTCCCGGCGCACCGGCAGGTTTTGCAGGTTGGGATCGGCCGAACTGAGCCGCCCGGTGGCGGTGACCGTTTGATGGAAAGTGGAGCGCACCCGGCCGTCAGGCCCAATGACCTTGCTAAGTCCCTCCACATAGGTGGATTTTAGCTTGCTTACCCGCCGCCAGTCTAAAAGTATGGGGACGATGGGGTGAGCGGATTTCAGTTTTTCCAGAGTTTCCGCATCAGTGGAGTAGCCCGTACGGGTTTTTTTGCCTGTCTTTAAGCCTAACTCATCGAAGAGTACGGCGCCCAACTGCTTGGGGGAGGCAATATTAAAAGAATGGCCGGCCAGCTGATCAATTTGCTTTTCCAACTTTTCCAGCTCGCCATCCAATTGACGGCCAAAGTCCAGCAGCCGCTGCTTGTCTGCCAGTATGCCTCTGGCTTGCATCTTGGCCAGCACCGGCAGCAAAGGCAGTTCTATCTCTTCCAGCAGTTTTTTCATTCCGGTTTCTTCCAGCCGGATTTGCTCCTGATCCTGCATGGCGGCAATCAGCTGGCAATGCTGGGAGAGGGATTCTAGCGCTTCTGGAGCGACTCCCAGCAGATTGCGGGCGTCTTCCTGGTCATAAAAGGCGGGAAGCGCGTCAAAGCCCAGTACCTGCATAGCAGATTCGGTTAGCGTATAGCTGCCGCGGTTGGCGTCCAGCAAATAGGCCCCCAGTTTGGTGTCAAAGACAGGTGGAACGGGCTGTTTGCCTTCCAGCAGCAGCTTGGTCATCAGATCTTTTCCGCCGTGGATCACCGGTCCGGTTTTTCCACAAAAGGCATGGTGAATAAAAGCGGTCATGCCCTCCTCTCCCAGTTCTTCTAAACAGAAAACAGCAGGTTCTCCGTCAGCAAGTACCGCAGCGGCCAACGTTCGGTCCTGAGACAGAAGAACTGCTTTTCCCGGCAAAAGGGGAAGAACGACCTCCAGCTGGGTGAAATCTTTCAATTGCCGATAAGGCCGAAAAGCCACTGGCATAGAGGAAGCCGCCGGTTGAGCTGGGGGATTTAACTGGAGCCGCTTGATAAGCGAACGCAGCCCCAAACGAGTGAGCAGAGCATAAAGCGCCTCCGGATTCCCTTGGAGGGGGGCCAGCTGACCGGGCTGGGCGCTTACCGGCGCGGTACGGCAGCCCATAGCCAAATCATAACTGAGAAAAGCCATATCCCGGTTTTCGGCCAGTTTTTTTCGCGTAGAAGCCGAGATAGCCGGATCCTCCAGATTGGCGTAAACGTTTTCCAAGGTTCCAAACTTGGTCAACAGGGCCAACGCACCTTTTTCCCCAATGCCTTTGACCCCAGGAATATTGTCCGACTGGTCCCCCATGATGGCTTTCAGATCTACCATTCGAGGGGGCGTCAAGCCGCTGTAGGCTGCGGCAAAGGCCGCTTCGTCAAAAACTGTGGTAAGGGTTTGGCCCTGTTTGGTGGTCACTAGAGCTACTTGGGCGGATGAAGTGATATATTGCAGGCTGTCCCGGTCGCCAGTGACAATGGTAGTTTGCCCCCCCGCCTGGGTACAAAGCACGCTGAGAGTGCCCAAAAGATCATCCGCTTCATAGCCCTCGGCTTCCATTCGGGGGATACCCATCCCGTCCAGCGCCGCCTTTACCAGAGGGAATTGATCAGCCAGCTCTTGGGGCATGGGTTTGCGCTGCGCTTTGTATCCGTCATAAGCCAGGTGGCGGAAGGTCTTTGCCTTCAAGTCAAAGCAGACGCAAAGCTCGTCTGGAGAAAAATCCTCCCGCAGCTTGAGCAGCATATTAAGAAAGCCATAGACTGCGTTGGTAGGGGTTCCGTCGGGCGCGGTTAGCGGCCGGACTCCGTAAAAGGCCCGGTTTACCAGGCTGTTACCGTCGATTACCATCAAATGTTTCATAGTGTTCCTCTTTCAACAGGGGTGTTTTTACGGATTTCGCGCGGATTGGCTTGCGGGCCGCGACGTGGAGGCGGCGAAAGTTTTTGTATGTATTATAGCCCGATTCAAAAGAGTTTGCAAGTATTCTGGCCTGGAGGGCTTGTTTTCATGCGAATGAAGAGAATTATCCGGCGTTGTTCGGGCTGCTTTTTTCAGCGATTTTTGAAAAAGAATTGTGAAATTCCGTCCCGTTTTCCGCCCTTTATTTCGTTACTTAAAATAGAAAGGAGGTGAAACAATGAGGGACAAATTTAGCGGGCAAGCGCTGCAATCTATCCGTCAGGAAAAGCGTATTACCCAAGCGTTTATCGCGGAATTTGCTGACACGACAATTCGCTATATCCGTGCGCTGGAGCGCGGGGAAAAGACCAATCCCTCCGCAGCTTTGGTCTTTCGGATCAGCGAAGTTTTGGAGGTTCCCGTGGAAATGCTGATGGTCTCCTCTGACGAACCATGAAAGATCTATCGAACGAACCTGCGTCTCTGCTTGCTTTTTGGCTGGCGCTTTGGCCGTTGGTGCAATATGGCGTACCGATGAAGGTCACAGAGGTTATGGTTTTCCCCAACGCGCGTTTTTACGTCTGTCCAAGATGTAAAGTTACCCTGGAACGGGAATTTGTAAACTGTTGTGACCGTTGCGGCCAAGTCCTAGATTG
>CATJIY010000070.1 GCA_949740695.1 uncultured Eubacteriales bacterium | reverse complement strand
CTTTCCGCCATACCGGCGAAGCTGGCCGGTTTTGTAATTGACGGGATAGGCCCATTCCGCGAAAAGCTCTATATGTTCCGCCGCTACCGCATCGTCAATCGCTCCACTTTCAGCCAAGGTGACAAATAGAATCCCGCCCGTAGCGTTCACTTTGACGATTTCCGCTCCGGCGTCGGTTTCTTCCAGAATCACGCTTTCCACCCCGTCTAAGGTATCCCGGCCCAACAGGTGGTAAACGGTTCCTCCAAAGACAATGCCCGAAGCGATAGGCTCCGAGCAAAGGCCATAGCATCCATTTTCCTGCCGTCTGATAAAATTGGGGGCTTCCGTCATGCCGACGATCACCCCATTTTTTAGGATTTTGAACATGCTTCTTTCCCTCCAAAAAGTTTCATGCTATATAAATGCTCAATGTATTCGGATCCTATCGAAGCATTTTTCACCACCCTTTTTTGTTTTGGCAAGATTGCTCTGTGAAAGACTAAACAGAAAAGCCGGGCCGCACACCTGCTGCGTGGTGAGGGTTAGTAGCGTTGCTAACACCACTCGTAGAAGCACGAATGTAGCTATAGGAGTTGGCACGAGAAGGGGAACGAAGCCACCACCACACTTTCATGGTCACGTCAACATGATTAGAAGCAATACAGGAATTTCCTGCTTTATAATAATCATATTGCCTTTGGTAGTTCTGTTCCGCGCTGTTAGCCGAAGATTGAGTGCCAAATACTTCAAATTCGGCCAGCAAGAAAAGATAATCGTTTGTAGCTGTCACATAGGAAGCGGTATCAGACCCGCCGCCTGTATTATTGGTGTATTTGGTAGTGGATTTCATCACGGCCCGAAGGTCAGAAGGCAATGCGGCCATCAGGCTTCCGCCCACAGGGTTTGTGGGGGCGCCGCTGTTTCCCAATACCGATTTTCTCATATAGCTTCCATTCCATCCGCCGTTATTGGTCGCGCTCTTATTGATACGAAACCCGTCGGATGATCCTAAATTGTTGTATTGGGAATCACACAGGGCAACATCGGTATTGCCGATCTTGCCAATCTGAAAGTGAATCCGTTTATCCCCCTCCCGGGAAGAATTGTGATTAAACCCCAAAATGAACGCACTAATGGAGAGATTAGAGAAAGAGAACCCTTGAACCGTCCCATTGATCGTGATGGTCTTGGTATCGCCAACCGCCCAATAATTGGCTCCCTCTCCGGCGTCAGAGGCTTGTTTGATCGTCGCCCAGGAATTGCTGTTCAGGGTGCTTTGGGGAAACGTCACGGAAATCGTACAGGTCTTATTGGCTGGGGCTGTGTGGTTGGTTCCTTCCGCCACTTTAACGGTGATTTTGGCGGTCCCATGGCCTTTGGCAGTCACTGTGATGGTATTTCCAGACACAGACACAGTGGCAACGCCAGTAGCGCCGGAAGTAGCCGTAATGGCTCCATTACCGGCCCTTGTCACTGTGATCGTGCCGGTCTTGGCGGAAACATTCAGCGAAAGCGAGCTTTTATTCAAGCTCAGACTTCCTGCCGCCTTGCCAATTTTCCAAGGAACCGTTTTGGCTCCCGTGGCGCCATCTGTCCACCGGTAGTTGGCGCCGGGCGTAAAAGCAGCGTTATAACTCCCGGCATTGGTTCCCTTGACAGTGCCGCCGATGGTCATTTTAGCGGTATCGTAGCCGCTCCAAGAAGGGGCCTGCTCCGATCCGGTATATGTCAGGCTTCCACTTTGGGAAGGAAGGGCCACAGCGGCCCGATTGATTTTCCAGGTAACGCTTTTGGCTGCTTTGGTGCCATCAGCCCACTGATACTTGTCTTTTGGGGTGAACGTGGCTGTATAGGTTCCCGCATTTGTGCCGGTTGTCACGCCGCCAATGGTCATAGCGTCGGGGTCAAAGCTGTTCCAGGAAGGGCTTTGGGCGCTCCCTGTATAGGTCAGAGTGCCGCTTTGGCTAGGGATCGCATTGATGGTGAATACAATCTTAGACACCGCCGCCAAGGCTGCATCTGCGGCGGTTTGGGCGTTTTGTGCCGCCGTAACGCAAGTTCCGATCTGGCCTACCAAAAACGGATGGGCGGCTTCATCCCCATCGTGTACAGATACCTTGGCTTGAGCCGTTCCGCTAGGGTCATAACTCATAGTGGGCAATTGGCTCAAGAAAACTTTCCCGGAATCGTCCAGATCGGCTTTATTTTTCAGGCTGTCTTGGGCATCCTTGATTCTATCGGCCTGATCTGATAAAACCTGATCAATCTTGTCCATGTTGCCATTTTGAACCTTCACGTCATAGAATTCACTTTCCAGAGGCTTTGTCAGATCGTAGTTCCGGGTTTTATCAGCCATTCTTCAATACCTCGTTTCTCAAATCATAATGGGAATAGGCAGCAAGCTGGCCATGGGTAAGCCTACTTAGATCGGCGTGGGTGTTGTAAAGCTGGGAAAGATTGATAACCAGGTTCACCGGGGAAATCCGTTCCAACAAAGCTTCAACATCCTTGAAATGCCGCTTTGCCGCAAGGCCGATCTTTACGATTAGTTCATAGCTTCCCGCTTCAATTTCCGCGCGGAAATTGCCTTCTCCACAAAGGGTCCTTAAAATATTCCGCAGCTGGGGCAGGGTGTAGGGCAATTCTTCATTCAATCGGGTCAGAATCCGAAAACGCCGTTCTTCCAAAGCGTCAGTTGCCTTGGGGACAATGCCCAAGATTCGTTCCCATCTGGAAAGGCCAAGATTTCCCGCCGTCAGGACAAATTGGTTATCCAGCAGTTCGTTCACCCGATCCCAAGCCAGTTCAAACTCAGGCTGTTCCCCGGCTGTCAGCCCTTGATATTCCGCATAGTCCCGAACAACATAGGGCAGATAGTCAATCAGCTTTCTTTCCATGCTTTATAGCCCTCTTGCGACAACAGCACCCAAAACCGGGATATGGTCAAGGGGCAGGGGGTAGTTGGCGGCTTCCTCATTGATGGTGGTGTTGGAAATATCCAGAATCCCGGAAACCCTCAAAATACGGCTTTCCAGTTGGCTGATCCTCACCACAAGGGATTCCTTTTGATCCGCCCATGTTTCGGCCAGTTCCTTGAAATAGCCGTTGATGGCGTCCAGAACATAAGGCTTCACCGCCTCCCAATCCCACTCATTCTGATAAGTCACATCAAAAGCCAAATCCACCGTTTCATCCAGAACCCCTTTCACGGTGACAACATGGCCGATAGGGGCAGTTCCAACCCCTTCCCCGGCGTTTTCTATTGGGTCAACGGCGGTTTGTACAAGGTCAATCAAGGCTTCAGAGGGAGCGGAAAAAGTGCTGTCAATAATCACTACTTTGACGGCGCCGCCCACAGTTAGTTTCCGGTTGTCGGCGGCGGCAAAGACGGTTTTCAGCCATTCTTTCACCAGTGCCGGAGCGCTTGCCTGTTCCACCCATTCCTCGGTTCCATCCGGGGGGAGCAAGGCGGCGGGGAGAATATCCCCGTTCCATGCCCGGTAAACTTTCACCCCGCCAACGCCAGAAATGGCGTTGATTTTTTCAAGGTAGTCTGTCCGGTTCCCGCCGAAAGCTTTGGCGTTTAGCCCGTCAAAATACCGCTTGCGAAAAACCTCGGTATCCTCTTCATCCTCACCGGGAACCAAAAGGGCCGTAACAGTACAAGTTTCCAGCCCTTCCACATATTCAATGGGGATCATAGTTCCGGTGTAGTCGTTCCCGGCTTCCCCGGCTTTCTCACAAGTGATTTCATACTTACCGCTCTCAAGTTCCTTGGAAACATAGTAATTTAGCTCACCAATAGAAAACCGTTCCCCAATTTCAAGGGGCAGGGTTGCCGGAGTGATTGTCATTTCCAGAATGGCCGGGGTTGCCTTTCGAGGAGAAAGGCCCCGTTCCGCCGCCCTCAAAATCAGGTAATCCCGACTTGCGGTATCAGCAAAGGTCTCATTCAGAACCATATCAAGAGCAATGTAAAGGTTCTGCAACTCTACGGCGGCGGGGGCCTGTCCAAGCCAGATTAGCGATCCTTCACGGGCGTCCAACTTTCCATTGATTTCCAGCGCTTTTTTTAGCATCCGTTCCAGAAGCTGTTCATAGGTAACGCTTTCATACATCAAACTTCCACCACCATTTCTGTGTCAATAGCGCCAAAAATGCTGATCACCGTGAATGTGGTCAGCACTCGCTTTTTATTCACTTCAAATTCAAAGTTTTGAACCGCTGTAATCCGGTCATCCTGAAGTAAGGCTTCCCTTATCCGGCGTTCAAT
>CATJIY010000069.1 GCA_949740695.1 uncultured Eubacteriales bacterium | reverse complement strand
GCTGCTCCAATTCCCGCTGAAAAGCCACGCCGTCCAGCGGCCCGCCGCCATAATCGGCAGGCGTCACCGAAACACACAAGGCGGCGTTCGCGTTTTTTCCCGCCCGGGCGTGATAGCTCATCCCGTTGGTTGCCACGCCCCCAGCCTCGCTGGCGGCGGCCACCACTTCCCCGCCGGGACACATACAAAAAGAATAACAGCCCCGTTCCCTTTCCCGATGGGAAAGCGCGTATTCTCCAGCAGGCAAACCAGGCAAGCCAGCATATTTTCCATAAAGCGACTGGTCGATATCCTGCTGGAGATGCTCTACTCGAACACCCACGGAAAAAGGCTTTGGCTCCAGGGCAAGCCCTTGCTCCCGCAGGACAAAAAAGCTATCCCGAGCACTGTGTCCAATAGCCAATACGGCGGTCTCGCAGGGAATTTCCTCTCCTGCCAGCAAAAGCCCGCGCAACCGCCCCTCCGCCAGCAAAAGCCCTTCCGCCTGGGCGTGAAACCGGACCGTTCCGCCCAGGGCCTCTATTTGGCGGCGCATAGAGACGACAATTTCTTTCAGCAGATCGGTGCCCACATGAGGCTTTGCCATCCGCAAGGCGTTCCGGGGTGCTCCATGCTCTTCCAACAGCTGAAGCGCCAGCTCGCACCGGCTGTCTCCAATTCGGGTGGTAAGCTTTCCATCGGAATAAGCGCCTGCGCCCCCTTCCCCAAACTGGATATTGCACCCGACGTCCAATATTCCCCGGGAAAAGAACCGATCCACAGCCTGATCCCGATCCTGCATGGAACCGCCCCGCTCCAACACCGTCGGCCGGTATCCATTTTTCGCCAAAATCAATGCGGCAAAAATGCCCGCCGGGCCAAAGCCCACCACGACCGGCGGTGCGGAAAGCCGCTCCTTTCCGCTGGGCCTGGGCCAAACCGCCGGCCGGCGCAGCCGGATATTGGGATTGTTTTTCGCGCTTACAAAAGCGGCCTCATCCATCGCCAGCTCCAACTCAGCGGTACAAATGGCATGGATGCCGCCATGACGCAGATCAAGGGACTGCTTATGCAGGCAGCCCCTCACGACCTGTCCGGCGGTAAACCCGGCGGCCCGGCGCGCCGCCGCCAAGACTTCCTCCTCCGCAAAGGGAAAAGGAAGCCTGAGCTGGGATATCAAAATACTCATGGCTCGTCAGACTCGGGCGGCGTTTCTCCGTCCGGCTCTCCAGGATTTTGTTCCTCATCCACGGGCTGCCGGGCTTGATCCAGCGCTTCCTGGTCGATTTCTACCCGCACATAAAGATCCTGTTTCAAATAAACGCTGCCGTCCTCGGTCACCGCCTTGCAGGGCAGCTCATGCTGGCCCGCCGTTAAATCATCCAAATCATAAATTGGAATCAACTGAATCTGCTGGGCGTCAATCCGGTCTAAAACGTCATTTGCACCAAAGATCTGAAGTTGCAGCTCCTGCACCGGATAGGTCAGCACCGGGTCCTCCGCCAACCTCGTCTGATCCAGCTCTAAAGTCTTCCATCCGCAATTTTTTAAAGTAAGCGTGACAGTGGCATATTGCCGCTGCCCCTCTACTGCGGTGACCCCATTGGGTAACAAAATCATTCGTTCAAAAGAAACCGTTCCATTCTGCACCGCCTTATCCAACACATCGGCCAGATTGATCGACTCCAAACTAATCTGGTTAAACGCCTCCATATCCTCCGGATTGCCTGCCAGCAGGATACTGGAGGGCTCAATGGTATGGTCTACCATGCTGGAGGTTAGATATGGGCTGTCGATAAAATCTACCGTTAAGGCCACTGCGTTGTTCCGTTTCATATTGATAGACAACGTAACCGCAGGAGAATCCAAGGTGAGAAAGGGGCTTTCCACTGGTTCACCCTCTTCATCCAACAACTGATAGGATACGCTGGTTTGAACAGACGTGTTGATGCCTGTGGCGTCATATTCTACCCGGGCTTTTTTGATTTGACGAAGCACCGTTTCCGGCCCTCGGACCGTTACGGCGTCGGGCGAAGCGTCATAATCTGAAATGGTGTGCTCAGCCGCCGGCGTTCCGCTGATGGCAATTTCCACCGGCACAGGTTTGGCGCTGATCCGGTCCACCACGATGGTCAGTTGTTGGGGCGACCTTTTTTGCAGACGGATACCGGAAATGCCCCGCACTTCGGCTACATAGCTTACTTTATATTCCCCTGGTTCAGTGATATGCGTTACCGAAGCGGTAACGGAAATTGCCGAAAGATCGGTCATCAAATTCAACAGATCGCTACGGGTTCCCTCGGCGGAAAGGGTAACGTTGGAATTGCTCCCTGAAAGAATCACTAAATTTTTTTCGGAAAGCTCGTTCACCCCTTGAAGCTGCACCGGCAAACCGCTGATGGTCTCGGTGCCGGTAGGGTCTTTGGCGCCCATTACATAAACCCACAGCACAACGGCCAGCAGCAGGGACAACACCCGCAAGATCACATCATTTTCCTTGATCCATTTCATTTGGAGATCATCCCCTTCACACGCTCCCACCAACCGGGCTTCTTATCGGCTTCCTCAGGAATCAGCTTGGATTCCAGCATCCGCTGAAGGGTTTCAGGAGCCAGATGCCGTTTGAGAATTCCTCCCTCCGCCAAAGAAATGGCGCCGGTTTCTTCCGAAACGATCACCGACAGCGAATCGTAATTTTCACTCTGCCCCAAGCCAGCCCGGTGCCGGGTGCCCAGATCCTTACTAATATTCTGTTTGCCGCTGAGGGGCAGAATACAACCTGCCGCGGCAATCCGCCCGTTGACCACAATCACCGCGCCGTCATGCAGCGGGGCTTTATTATAAAACAAATTTTTCAGCAGCTCAGCGTTCACATCGGCGTTGATGGTAGTGCCGGTATTGATGATATTTTGCAGATCGTCCTCCCGCTGAAAAATAATCAGCGCCCCCGTTTTGGTCCAAGCAAGGGAGTTTACCGCCTCAATGGTCTGGAGAATCACCGAATCGGCGGTTTTTTCTCGCTGGTTGCGGTTGGGGTTCAGCAGATTGCTGAGTTTGTTGTTTCCAAATTGCTCCAGCATCTTCCGCAGCTCAGGTTGAAAAATCACCACCATAGCGGTCAGTCCCACCTGCATCACAGTCTCCATCAGGTAATTGATTACGTGAAGCTCCATCGCGTCGGACAACACCAGAATCAACAACAGCGCAAGCAATCCCTGAAACAGCTTCAGGGCGTTGTTGTTGCGCAAAAACCGCATCAGCCGGTAAAGCAAAAAGGCCACAAGCAGGATGTCTGCGACATCCCCCAGCGTGGCCAGTTTGGCGTTGTTTAAGATCGTATCAAACATCTTCGCTGCCGCTTCCTTTGTTTCAATTTACATGTAATCTTATCATAACAAAAAAGCGGTAATTTTTCAATAGCGGAAGCAGGTGTTTTTTCGGTTTACAAAGTTTTTACGACTTCCCGGGCAGCCTGGAGAAACCGCTCCACTTGAGCCGGCGTATTAAAAGCCGAAAAACTGGCCCGCACAGTCCCCTCTGGCAGCGTCCCGGCGCTGCGGTGGGCCAGCGGCGAACAATGCAGTCCGCTCCGCAGGCAGACGCCCCGCTGGGCCAGCCCGTCGCACAGCTGAGACGGATCGGCTTTTTCCATCCGAAAAGAAAGTACGCCGCTCTGGCAGGCGCTGTTATACCACACCTGCATGCCGGGCAGGTTGCCCAGCCCCTCGGCGGCCCGGCGGCAAAGCCGCTCCTCCCGCTCCCGCAGCTCGGGGCGGTTTTTTTGTACAAACCGAATCCCTTCCCGCAATCCGGCGATGCCCGGAACATTTAACGTGCCGCTTTCCAAAGCGTCCGGCAAATATTCGGGCTGGCGAACCTCCAAGGAATCGCTGCCGGTTCCTCCCTGCATCAAACTATGTGGCGGCTCTTGCCCGCAGCACAGCAGCAAGCCAGTACCCTGAGGGCCATAAAGCCCTTTATGTCCCGGCATGGCGATGAACGCCGTTCCTGGAAGCTGCTCTGCCCGAACCGGGAGCACTCCCGCCGACTGAGAAGCGTCCAGCACCATGGGGATTCCCCGGCGGCGGCATAGCCCGTCTATCCGCTGAACAGGCAGCTGAAACCCAAACACATTGGATACCTGATTAACAATCACGCAGCAAGTATCCGGGCGCAAAGCTTCCAAAATAGCCCGATAAGCGGCGTCTGGATCAAACAAAGGCGAATAAGCCGCCGTATAGGTCACGCCTTGGTCCGCCATGGCCTCCAGCGGCCTTGCCACTGAATTATGCTCATATCCGGAAATTACGGCGTGGCCCCCTTGCCGCAGCAGAGATTTGATGGCGATATTCAACCCATGGGTGGCGTTTTGCGTAAAAATTACCCGTTCTGGCTGATCTAATCCAAAAAGCTCGGCCGCCGCCTGCCGGCAGTTATAAACGGTCTCGGCCGCCCGCAAGGCGGGCCGGTGCCCTGAGCGGCCAGGATTGGCGCAGGTTGCCATAGCGCTGGCCATAGCGCGGCAGACCGCGTCCGGCTTTTCCAAAGTGGTGGCCGCCGCGTCAAAGTAGATCACAGCAACACCTCCCGCCAGCCCCCTCCGGGCAGCATATCATAAACGCCCGCCAAAGGCAGGCTGGTTTTTTGCAACAGCTGCAAAGCAACCGGCAAATGGCCAGAAGCCAAAATCAACCCGTAAGCGCAGGAACCGCGGCCCATACCAGTGGGCGGCTTGGTCATGGCGGCGGAAATCCCGCTGCGGCGCAGGATATTTCCAGCGCTCTGAGCGTGGGTCATAGAACGAAAAACGATCATACAGTTCACAGAATGAACACTTCCCTTCGGCACATTCTATGCGTCAAAGAGAAGTCCGGTGCGGGGCAGGCCGCGCTTATTCCATTGTTTCAATCAGGCAAACCGCATGAGCGGCCATGCCTTTTCCAATCCCGGTAAAGCCCAGCCCTTCTTCTGTCTTACCTTTCACCGACACCTGACCGGGAACCATCCCCAAAGCGCCGGCGATCTTCTCCCGCATCTGAGGCACATAAGGGGCCAACCTGGGCTGCTGAGCCACCAGAGTCGCATCCAGATTGACGATCTTCCAGCCCTTTTCCGCAAGCAATTCTCCACAGGCGGACAGCAGCTTCAAGCTGTCCGCGCCCTGATATCGAGGGTCGCTGTCGGGAAAATGCATCCCGATATCTCCCAAAGCCGCCGCGCCAAGCATAGCGTCGCACAAAGCATGCAGCAGCACATCGGCGTCGCTGTGGCCCAAAAGGCCGGTCTCAAAGGGAATTTCCACCCCTCCCAAGATCAACTTCCGCCCGGGAATCAGCCGGTGTACGTCATAGCCATAACCCACCCGGATCATTGCCAGCCCCGCCCTTCCCATATTGCCTG
>CATJIY010000068.1 GCA_949740695.1 uncultured Eubacteriales bacterium | reverse complement strand
CTTTGGCTTTGGAAAGGACGAGCTGACTGCCTTTACCCGCACACTCCAGCTGACGTCTTTGCCTTTGTTTGCTCTGGGCTTGGTGGAAAAGCTTTTTAGCAAAACGGTATTGTTCAACACCGCTTTGGCCGCTACTTTGGATAAGATCAATTTCAGCCGGGTGTATTCCACTTTTCAGAATCCCAACACCTACGGGATGTTCCTGGTTTTTGTGGTGGCGCTGTCCTTGTATATCTGGTATGCGCAAGGGAAAAAGACGCCGGTTTGGCTGTACTGCACGCTGGCAATTTCTCTATATATGACCATGTCCCGCAGCTCTCTTTTGATTCTGGCGGCGGCTTTGGTGATTTTTGTTCCCATGGCTTTGGTGGGAAGAAAGCGGGATATCCGCTGGAAGAAGTTTGTCCTTTCGCTGATCTGTATTGCAGCGGCAGCGATGATTGTTCCTAAGGCGGTCAATTTTGCCGCCCAAAAATATTTTGAAGCGGTGGGCCAATATAAGCTCACGCTTGCTATGTCGGAAAAGCAGATTGAAGTAATGAATCCGGTGACTTATCTCAATTCCAAAGGAGAAAAGTGCACCGGCTACGCCTTTTACGGAATCACCTATGTGGACAAGGAATGTACCAAACCCCTGGAAGATTACGGCGCCATTGTTTTTGTGAACAATGAGCAATACATTCTTACCATTGATGGAGGAATGATTCTGGAAGAGTTTCAGGCCCTTCCAGAAGATCAGCAAGCCGCTTTGTTGGACGATAGCAACGGCGTCCGGCGGGACGCCAGGGAAAATAGCTATATTACGGCGGCGCGGGATTCCCTGGAGGTGGATACCGGCACCCGGTTTGGGGATTTCAAGGACGAAAAACTCTATTCCGCCAATACCAACGGCCGGCTTTACTCCCTGGCTACAGCGTTTACTATCGCCAAAGATTATCCCATTTGGGGGGTAGGCTATGGCAGCTACGGTTCCTCTGCCAGCCTGACAAGGGAGGAAATCCCTCTTTATGAAAAATACGATATCCGGGTGAAGTTCTACGCCGATAATCAATACGCCGCCATGCTGGCCGAGACCGGTTTTGTGGGATTTGCCGTCTTTATGATCTTTTTGCTGGCGACCTTGTGGCACTATCGGAAAAATCTGCTGAAAGTGGCCGTTTGCGTTATCATCGCCTGGTTCGGCTTATTTTATAATGTTTTGGAGATTCAGATGGGCTCCATGTTGCTGTGGACCATTCTTGCCATGGATCTGGGAGATCTGACCCCCCAAATGCTGCTGGGCAAGGAACCTGGAAAGATTGCTTAGCCGCTCCTCTTGCCCGCCGGAAAGGAGGTCTGACCTATGGAACGGAAAACCGGCCATAAAGAATCGGAAGCCGATAATAAAATCGTTCGAGCCATTACCAGCACCACCTGCGTGATGTTGCTGGCAAAGCTGCTGGCTATGGTACGGTCCATGCTTCAGGCTCGGGTTTTTGGCGCGGGAGCAGATGTGGACGCTTTTACCCAAGCCAACAATTATTCTATCATTTTGTTCAGCACAGTGGCCTATGCCTTATGTGTGGCGGCCATTCCCCTTTTTACCCAAAAACTGCTTGCTGACAGGGAGGGTTGCCGCCGCACAGCCAACCGTCTGATTTCTAATACCTTGGTGCTGATCCTGCTGGCCACTTTTGTGCTGGCGGTGTTGGCGGCGACGGGTGGGTTGGAGGGCGCTTTTTCCCAGGAGGAAACCGCCCGGCTGTTCCGCCAATGCTTTTTGGCGCTGCTGCCCGCCTTGCCGGTAATTACCCTGACCTATCTGTTTTTGGGTCTGTTTCAATCCATGGGGCACTATACCCTCCAGGGGACGCTGAGCTTTCTTTATAATCTGGTGTTGTGCGCCGTTTTGCCTCTGATTGGCCATCGGATGAGCCTGAGCGCCTATGCGGGACTTACCGCTGCCTGCTGGCTGCTTCAGCTAGCCATGACGTTTCCTGCCATGAAAAAGGAACGGTATCGTTTTCGGCTTTCGGTGGACCTGCGGGACCGGGAATATTGGTCTTTTTTGCGTACCGGAGCGGCTTCGGTGTTTAATTCCTCCTTGTTTCTGTTGTGTTATCTGTTGAATACCCAGTTTGCATCGGGTGCGGCGGGGGGAACTATCTCTTCTTTTTATTACGCCGACCGGCTATATGAGCCGCTGACCACCACTTTGATTTATAGCGTTAGCATTGTGCTGTTCCCTCAATTCAGCCAGCAATACCGGCAGATGGAGCCTGCCGAGTATCGTCAACATGTGGTTCATGTGCTGAAAAACACCCTGTTGCTGGTGTTGCCGGTCTCCCTGTTGTTTGCCGCTTTTGGAACGCCGGTAATTCAAGTGCTGTTTGAGGGGGGGAGTTTTACCCATCAGGATACCCTTTTGTGCGGGGAGGTTTTTTCTCTCTACGCTTTGGGGATGGCGGGCTTTTTCATGTTAGATATTTTGAATAAGGCCTATTATGCCATGGGCAGAACGTTGACGCCTATTTGCGTCACCGCTGGCGCGCTGGCGCTATGCGCCCTGCTGAACGGCTTAACCCGCGCTTTTTTGCCAGAAACACCTCAGTTGTTGGCGGCAGGGACTTCGCTGGCTTTTTTGCTGGCGGGGATTGGGATGTACGCTGGTTTTGCCCGCCGGGGCGGGTGTAAAATGCCAATCAAGCAGCTTTTTTGGGGTGTGCTCTTTTCTCTGTTTTTGGGGGGCGGAGCCTTTTGGGGTTACCGCCGTTTCCTCAGCGAGCTTACCAGCAAGGTTACGCTGGTAGCGGTCTGCGGCGGAATTGGGTTGGTATGCCTGGCTTTGTATTTGGTTCTGATGGGTCCCATGGTCCCCACCCAGATCATTTGGTCCAAGCTGAAACGAAAGAAGGCGGACTGACATGTCCTTGTGGAAAGAACGCACCGTCTTTTGGCGGGTATTGTTGCTTTTGGGATTGATAGGGACAGCGCTGCTATTGAACCAACGAGTGGGAAGTCAGTACGCGTCCCATGTATCTTGCGCTTTTTCCCAGAAGTATCTGGCTCTGCTGGCCCAGGCCAGCGGCATGACCGAGGAAGATTGGCTGGCCCGGGTCTCCCCCGCTGGTTTGGGTTATGTGATTCATGACCGTTGGGTGTGGGACGTGGATGGCCGCCGTTGCTACGCTATTGCGGATGAAAGCGGCCGGCTGGACCCTTCTGTTGAACGGAATACCCGCCATGCGTTCTGGGAGCCAGAATCCAGCATGACGGTGATCCCGGTAGCGATTGAGGATCATACTCGTACCACCATGCATCTGCCGGCGGAAATGGACCCCGGGTTCTATCGGGGATGGGTAGTGAAAGCCCTGTGGTTGTTCCCTGATTACGCCAGCCGGGCCATGGGGAACGACACGCGGGAAATAGAGAATCTGCTTTTTCGGGCGGTTACTGACCGAGGGTTGCGGCTTCTGATTTTATCTCCTTTTACCAATCAAGCGGGAGAACTGTTGTCCGACCCGGATATTTACGCTAGTTGCCTTTCCTCCTTGGGAGAAAGACTGGAGCGCCGGGGCATTTTGCTGGGAGGGAGCGTTGACCCCTTGCGGCCCGTCTATAACCAGAATTACAAAATGATATTGGCCGCTTTACTGCCTTGCGCCGCTGGGGTGTGGTTCCTTATGTTGCTCCCGCCAGTAAAAAAGCTTTCTGCAAAAAAACGCCGGCAGCTGGAAATTGCGGCGATAATTCTGGTCGTTTTAGCGGCGATTTTTTTGGTGCTGGTCCTGCCTGATATGGGGGAAAAGCTGCTGCCGTTGGCCGCCGCTATTTTGCTGCCCTGCGGGGGTATGTTTGCTATCTGGCAATGGGCCAGGCGAGAGCCGAATATTTTTGCAAAGGCGCCTTTCGCGGTGTCCGCGCTGGCCGCCTTTGGCTTGTGGATGGGCTGGAGCCTGCTTTGCGGCTTGACGGTTGGCGCGTTGATGACTACGCCCCGCTACTTGATGGGGATTGCCGTATTTTCTGGCGTAAAATTTGCCCTGGGGTTGCCTCTGATATTGTGCTTTGGGTTGTTGTTCTCTCTGTTCTGGCGGGATTTTTGGCAGGCGGGCAAGAAGGTCTGGGGTTGGCTGACTTTGGCGGCTTTAGCGGGAATGGCGCTGCTGTTGGTGGTGCGTTCAGGAGATTTGCCCGGAGGAATCTCGGGCGTGGAAACTGCCCTGCGGAATTTTCTAGAGGATTTTTTTTATGGCCGCCCTCGAACAAAAGAATTGCTGTTTGCCGCTCCCTGTGTGCCGGTGTTTGTGTGGGCCTGCCGGAAAAAACGCCCCTCGCTCCAGTTGCTCTGCGGCATGGGGGCTGGACTGGAGTGCGTTTCGGTGGTAAATACGTTTTGCCATGGGGTCGCTTCGGTTTCTTTTTCGGTGATTCGTAGTGTAGAAGGCGGGCTGGCGGGCTGGTGCCTGGGGATGCTGGCGGTGGGAATTCTCTCCCTGCTGCTGCGGAAAACGCCCTCCGGCCAAAGCGGCCGCCGGTAACCAGCGTAATGGATTTCCTTCCCGTCTTATTATTTTTCAAACACAATAAAAAAGGCAGGAATGTTGTCGGCCAATCCAGGCGGAGCAATATTCCTGTCTTTTTAGACGGAGATACTATTGTTTATACGCTTCAATTAGATATGACCATATCTCTTCCGCATACGGAGGCAATACTCGATAATAGTCCTCATCAATTTGAACATATCCTTGTCCTGTAATGGAAAATTTGGAATCTCCAATATAAACATCAAAAATCCCGTCATCGGTAAAGTACAAAATATCATTTTGCACACCTGGAACCGCACGATCCACTCTGGCCGTACATAATAATGGCAGCAATTCTTCTGCGGGATATTCTTTTGTTATCTGCCAATGATCATTGCTGTTTTTAATATACAAGGGCGTTGTACCCGAAGGTACTCCATTTTGAAACAGAACATCTGAAAAGTCCATAGGAATGAACTTGACAAGATTTGTAAGAAAGTACCAGCCGACTAACAAAATCAAACATATCCCAGCAAATTTAGAAATCTTGTTATTCCCAGTAATCATAGGGATTCATTGAAACATAGGATTCACAAACCTCTCCTCTATAATTAAAACAAAAATAGTTATATTTCTCATAATTTTATCACCTTTCATTTTTCAGTAGAGTATTCCGAGAGAAATTTTGCTTTCCCATGGGCTTCCCCTTCCTTCT
>CATJIY010000067.1 GCA_949740695.1 uncultured Eubacteriales bacterium | reverse complement strand
TGCCCGCGCCTGTTTCCAATATGCGATCGATACCAAGCAAGACCTGTGGTTTTCTACCAAGGACACCATCGCCAAAGTCTATGACGGTCAGTTTAAAAAAGTCTTTGAAGAGGAATTTGAAAAAGGTTACAAGGAGCAATTTGAAAAGCTGGGCATCACCTATTTTTATACCCTTATTGACGATGCGGTGGCCCGGGTCATTCGATCCAAAGGCGGTTATATCTGGGCCTGCAAAAACTATGATGGCGACGTCATGAGCGATATGGTGTCCACCGCTTTCGGTTCGCTGGCCATGATGACCTCTGTACTCGTGTCTCCAGACGGCAACTATGAGTTTGAAGCCGCTCACGGCACAGTAACCCAACACTATTACAAGCATCAACGAGGAGAAAAAACCTCTACCAACTCCATGGCTACCATCTTTGCCTGGTCGGGGGCGCTGAAAAAGCGTGGCGAGCTGGACAAACTGCCTCAGCTGGTCCAATTTGGTGAAAAGCTGGAAGAAGCCTGCTTTGACACGCTCAACGCCGGTATTATGACCAAAGATCTGGTTGGTCTGGTGGAGCCTGGTTTTGAAGCCCATGCGGTGAACAGCGAGGAATTTTTGGATGCTATTGCCCAACGTCTGGCAGCCAAACTGTCATAAATAGATTCCACAACATAAAAACGGGAAATGAGCGGCCCCGGCGCAGCAAAAATCTGCGCCGGGGCTTTTTCAAAAATAGCGGAAAACCGCTATCCATCCTGCTGAACAAAATGACGTATCGGCCATCCAGGCAGGCCAGCTCTTCCTTTAAAAAACTGGGATAAATCACAACTTGCCCTATCCTATCTATGGGCAGCCAGCCGGTTTCTACCTGAGGATTGTCCTTATGAGGCGTAAACTGATCGAGATCAGAAAGACCAGCGCCGCCATTTCGCTCAATTAAATAATAAAAACAAAGATTGTGAGCAAGCTTGCCGCGCCAATGCCAAAAGCACTCCTCGCTCCACAGCATCCGCCGGCAGGCGATTTCCATACCGGTCTCCTCCCGAAACTCGCGGATCAACCCAGCCTCCAGGGTTTCACCAATTTGCAGATGTCCTCCCGGCAAGGCATACGCTCTGCCGCCAACCTCTCTTTGCACCAAAAGACGATCCTGCTGGATCAAAACCCCCGCTGTCCGAACGTCGCAGATCGCCGTCTCGGTAGAAAACAACCAATCTTGCTTCATACCGTCATCGCTCTCCTCACTGGCTGACGAAAAAGATGCTCCCATAACAGCCACGCGCCGTTCTCCTGTCAACCCTGGTTTTCTTGAGGAACAGGCACAAGATTGGTTACCAGATAGACCATCTCCATCATATCCTTGGTCAGCTGCTCAACAGATCGTTGATCCCGCCCATGCAGCTTGTCATAAAGCATCCCTTGAAACGCATAAATTACCAGCGAGTTTACTGTGTCGATGGTAGTCTCGCTCACCTGATCTATGGGCCATACCGCCCGCAATAACTTGCGATTACGGACAAAAATATTAGCCTCGCACAGCATATCCAGAATCACCGGCGACTGATTCTGCACTTCCTCCGGAAAAATACCATAGTATTCCCGCAGAGTACGAGACAAAGTCCCATCTCGCCTGGTAAAAAACAACCGGTAAAAACAATGAGGATTTTGAAACGCATTCAAGGAAAACCGCTCCCATATACGGACATAAACCTCATAAGGGGAAAGCTCTGGCCGGATGGCTTCCGCCAAGGACAGCACATAACCCTTGGTATATTTAATTAAAGCGAAATAGATCAGGTGATCTAAGTCTTCAAAATAATTGTAAAGGGTTGCGCTATTGTAAGCGGCCCGGCTCGCCACCTTTCGAATGGTGATCTTCTCCAAACCTTCCTCATCCATCAACTCTGCGGTGGCTTTGATAAAATAGCCCATCATCCGCTTCCGCTGAATCTGTTTGTTGGTCTCATGGTTTTCAGTCACGGGAAGGTTTCTCCTTTCTTTTACAAAAAATCATCATGATTATATTGCAATCAATTAAATATCAATATTATATACCGCACTGGCCCTACCTGTCAATATTTTTTTCATAGTTTTTTGTGCAATATGAGCGGCCTCCATCGAAAAAACACGATTATTTTCAGAAACATTATTGACATATAATCATGATTATGATAAATTTGAATCATGCTGATGGAAGCGCACCAACAGGCGAATCATCGGAAACTGCGGGGAGACCTGCAAATTAATACGAAAAGGAGCGACCGACCCATGAAAAACCGAACTCTTGCACTAATTTTGGCCCTGGCCATGATGGCTGGGATGCTTGCCGGCTGTGGCAATTCCAGCAATGATGCAACCGGCGGCGGAGACTCCATTATTGTGGGTATCAGCGACGATGCTACAGCCATGGACCCATTGAGCATCAATGATACCAACACCATGTCCATTCTCTCGAACATCTATGAGCCACTGGTCCGGGTAAACAACAAAAATGAGATCATCCCCGGCCTGGCGGAAAAATGGAGCGTTTCAGACGACGGACTGGAGTATACTTTCACCATTCGCAAAGGCGTGAAATTTCACAACGGCGAAGATGTAACCCTGGAGGATGTGAAATGGTCCATCGAGGCCCAGGTGGCCTCCAGCTATACCGGCCCTTATATCAGCTGTGTAGACCATGTGGAAATCGTGGACGACAGCAATATCAAAATCGTGCTGTCCTACCCCTATGCGCCCTTCCTAACACTGTGCGGCACTTATACTTATGTCATGAAAGAAAGCTTTTACGGTGAAGGCGGCAACATGGCCCAGCAGCCCATTGGCTGCGGCCCTTATGAGTTTGTTTCCTGGGCGGCTAATGACAAGATCGTACTGAAAGCTTATCCTGATTATTTTGGCGGCGCGGCCAAAATTACTAATCTAACCTTTAAGATCATCTCCAACCAGACTTCTGCCGCTATCTCTTTGGAGGCGGGCGACATTGACATGTATCTAAATGTGGCCGAGACCGATGTAGCCACCTTGAAGAGCAATTCCAATATTGTGGTGGATGAAAAGCCCTCCAGCGCTTTCTACTATCTGGGTTTGAACACCGAGGATGAAATCCTCAGCAATGAAAAGGTCCGCCAAGCTATCGCTAAAGCTATAGACCGGGATTCCATGGTAGTAGGCGTGTTGGACGGCTATGCGCAGGCTACCCGCTCCTTTATTCCAGAGGGTCTGCCAGGCTATAAGGCCGACTTTGATCCCCTGCCCTACCATGTGGACGACGCAAAAGCTTTACTGGCCGAAGCCGGCTACCCCAACGGCCTGGATTTGGTAATTACTGTTCCTGAAAGCCGCAGCGCCCATGCTCAGATGGTGCAGGCTGACCTGAAAAAAATCGGCATTAATCTAACCATCAACATGCGGGAAACCGGCGCTTTCTGGGATGACCTGGAAAACGGCGAATACCAGATCATGATGATGGGCTGGTCCTATGTTGTCATGGACAACGACGTGGGCTACTACTCCCTCTATCAGAGCAAGGAAGTCGTTTCGGGCAACTATCCTCGGCTGAACGACGCCCGAGTAGATGAACTGCTCCAAAAGGGCCGGGAATCCAGCGACCCCGCAGAACGGGACGCTATCTATGGGGAAATGGAAGAGATCGTTATGACCTCTGGCGCTTATATTCCCTTGTATTGGCGGTACAGCATCATTGCTTACAATTCCAAGATTCAAAATGTGACCAACTCGCCCTGCGGCTTCTACTTCGTTTACGATTACAGCTGGGCTGCATGATCCAAATCATAGCACACTTGTCGGGACGGGAAACTGTCCCGACAAGCATACTGACTCATTTTCCAGCGGCAAATGCGCTTTGCACTGGAAAAAGACAGGCCAAAATGATTCCATATCCTTAAAGAAAGGAAACGGGAAGGTTTATGCACAAATTTATCCTGAAAAGAATCTTAATGATGATTCCCGTGTTACTGGGGATTTCTGTCATCATTTACACCATCATTTCCCTGACGCCTGGCAACCCGGGCCGCCTAATTCTGGGCGAGCGGGCATCTGCCGAAGCGGTAGAGGCCATGAATGAGTCTTTGGGCTACTACGACCCTCTACCCGTAAAATATTTTAACTACATGAAAAACCTGCTCCGCGGCGATCTGGGAACCTCCTGGCGCAGCGGCGTCAGCGTCATTGAGTCTATCGGAGAGCGATTCCCTACCACATTACTGCTGGCCACCATGGATATCGTGCTTACCGCCGTTATGTCTATCCCGCTGGGAGTTCTGGTGGCGGTGAAAAAAGAAAGCCTGCTAGATAATATCATGACGGTAGTGGCGTTGGTTTTTACCGCAATGCCCTCTTTCTGGCTTGGTATGCTAATGATGCTGGTCTTTGCGCTAAGCTTAAACCTGCTGCCTGCCACCGGCTCGGAAAGCTTTGCCCACTTTATCCTACCCGCCCTTACCATGTCGCTGCTCAGCGTAGCTCAAATTATGCGTATGACCCGGTCCTCCATGCTGGAGGTCATCCGGCAGGACTATATTCGTACTGCCCGAGCGAAAGGCGTCAGCGAGCAAAAGATCATCTGGCGGCACGCTGTGCGCAACGCGCTGCTGCCGGTTATCACTACCATGGGCAACAACTTCGGCTGGACGCTGGGCGGCTCAGTAATTACCGAGACCGTTTTTGGCATGAGCGGAATCGGCACATTGCTGCTCACTGCCGTCCGATCCAAAGATGTGCCGCTGGTTATGGGCTGCGTGCTGTTCATGTCCTTTACTTTCAGCGTGGTGACCCTTTTGGTAGATATTTCCTATGGTATCATTGATCCCCGCATTAAAGCGGAATACGGTGGAAGAAAGGGGTAAGGGCTATGCTAATCCGAAAAGAAGCAAATGTGGAAGTGGAGGCCCACCAGAGCCGCGGCTTTTGGCAGGATGTGGGCGCACGCTTTTGGAAAAACCGAATGGCCCGGCTGGGAATGTTGCTGCTGGCGCTCATTGTGCTGGGTTGTTTATATGGCGTATTTTTCATTGACTATGACACTCAGGTCGTGGAGCAAAACGTAAGCATCAAACTTCAAACGCCCAGTCTGGAGCATCCCTTCGGCACTGATGGTTTTGGCCGGGATATCCTGTCCAGAATCCTATATGGCAGCCGGTACTCTTTGCTCATTGGCTTTACCGCCACGATCGCCAGTCTATTTATCGGCGGACTCATCGGGTGCATCGCTGGATATTTCGGCGGAAAGATCGACAATATCCTCATGCGTTTTATGGATGTGTTCATCGCCATTCCTTCTACTCTAATGGCTATCGCGGTGGTATCCGCGCTGGGGGCCAATATGGTCAATCTTATCATCGCCATCACCATCGGCGACGTTCCAGGTTATGCCCGAGTCATTCGTTCAGCGGTACTGTCCATCAAGGACAATGAATTTGTTGAGGCTTCGGTAGCCGTAGGCGGAAGCCATGCTCATATTATCGCCACCCATATCTTTCCCAATACGCTGGCTGTACTCATCGTACAGGCCACCTTGGGCGTGGGCTATGACATTATCGCCGCTTCCGGCCTGAGCTACCTGGGCCTGGGGGTTATGCCGCCTGACCCGGAGTGGGGAGCCATGCTATCCGAAGGTCAAACTCATATCCGTTACAGCCCTCATTTGGTGATCTTCCCTGGGTTGGCCATTGTAATCACTGTACTGGCCCTCAACCTGCTGGGCGACGCCCTGCGGGACGCGGTAGACCCCACGCTGAAGGATTAGCTGAGAAAGGAGCAGTATCATGGCGGACGAACGGAACCAAACTCAGGAGGATATCCTGCTGGACATTCAGGACCTCCATGTAAAATACAACACCAGCGATGCGGTGTGCTATGCCGTTAACGGCCTGAATATTCAGGTGAAGCGAGGCGAAGTGTTTGGCCTGGTAGGCGAAACCGGCGCGGGCAAAACCACCACCGCCCTCAGCATCCTGCGGCTGCTTCCTCAGCGAATCGGGGAGATCCCCCAAGGAAAGATCCTGTTTGAAGGGCAGGATGTGGTCCAGATGAGCGAGGATCAGATGCGAGAGCTTCGAGGAAGCCACATCTCTATGATCTTTCAGGATCCTATGACCAGCCTTAACCCGGTGCTCACTGTAGGCGATCAAATTGCGGAAGCCATTGAGACCCATCACCAGTCCATGTCCAAGGAAGAAGTACAGGCCAAAGTGGATCATGTGCTTAAACTGGTAGGTATTCCCCCGGCGCGGAAATACGAATACCCTCACCAGTTTTCCGGCGGAATGAAACAGCGGGTGGTCATCGCCATGGCGCTGGTATGCGAACCCCGCCTTCTGATCGCAGACGAGCCCACCACCGCGTTGGATGTAACCGTGCAAAATCAAGTTTTGGACATGATGAGTAATTTAAAGGAGGAACTAAACACCTCCATGATCCTCATTACCCACGATCTGGGCATCGTATGTCAGATGTGTGATCATGTAGCCATTATGTACGCAGGCAAGGTCATCGAACAGGGCACAGTTTACGATATCTTTGACCAGAGCAAGCCCCACCACCCCTATACCATCGGCCTCTTTGGTTCTCTGCCCAGCCTGCAGAGCGACTCCAAACGGCTTAAGCCGGTGATGGGCCTGATGCCAGACCCCACCGATCTGCCTCCCGGATGCGAATTCCATCCCCGGTGCGGCAGCTGCACTGAAACGTGCAAGTTGAAAGCTCCTGGCGTCTTTCAGGACGGGGAGACCCACATGATCCGATGCCATTTGTTTTCCAAATAACAGCGGCAGGGAGATGACAGCATGAATGAACATACCAATGTACCCTTGATCCAATTAAAGGATCTGAGGAAATATTTTAAAACCGGCGCAGGCACGCTCCACGCGGTGGACGATGTAAATCTCACCATCCAGAAGGGACATACCCTTGGCGTGGTAGGCGAATCAGGCTGCGGCAAGTCTACGCTAGGCCGCACGTTGCTGCGGTTGCTGCCTGCTACCAGCGGCGAAATTCTTTATCATGGAGAAAACATTCTAAATTACAGCGCCGCAGCTATGAAAAAGACTCGCAGTAAAATGCAGATGATTTTTCAGGATCCTTACGCATCTTTGAACCCCCGGCTATCTATTAGTCAGATCATTGCCGAACCCTTGAAAGTCAACCATGTCTTTCAGAGCAAAAAAGAGATGGACGAGCGCATTTTGGACTTGATGGATACGGTAGGATTGGCCCGCCGGTTGGCAAACGCTTATCCCCACGAGCTGGACGGCGGCCGCCGCCAACGAATCGGTATTGCCCGGGCATTAGCGCTGGATCCAGAGTTCATCGTATGTGACGAACCGGTGTCCGCACTGGATGTTTCCATCCAGGCACAAATTCTAAATCTTATGATGGATCTTCAGGACCAACGAGGACTGACCTATCTCTTTATTACCCATGACCTGAGTGTGGTGCGTCATATCTCCAGCCATATTGCCGTCATGTATCTGGGTCAAGTGGTGGAATATGCGCCTTCCAAAGAACTGTTTCAAAATCCCAAGCATCCCTATACCAAAGCGTTGCTGAACGCCATCCCCATCCCTGACCTGGCCTATCGGGACAAACCCCGGGAACTGATCCACGGAGAAATCACCAGCCCCATTGACCCCAAGCCGGGTTGTCGTTTTGCCGCCCGATGCCCTCATGCCACCGATGCCTGCATGGGCAAGGGCATCCCCCTGCGCAACGTAGGTTCAGAGCATCAGGTAGCCTGTGTGCTATATGGTCAAACAACAGGAGAATAAGATGCTGATACAAAACGGATTGGTCTTTTTAGCGGAAGAAGGGGCTTTTTTACCTCGAGACATCCGCATCCAGCAAGGAATCATCACCCAGGTGGGGGAGAACCTCTCCCCCGCCTGTGAGGAGACGGTGGACGCCGCCGGACGGTATATCACACCTGGACTGGTGGAAGCGCACTCTCACATTGGCGCTTGCGAGGAAGCTATCGGTTGGGAAGGAGACGATATCTGTGAAAATCAGCCGGTGACCCCTCAGATGCGGGGCATTGATTCCATCAATCCCTTTGACGTCGCCTTTACCGACGCCCTTAAAGGGGGCGTCACTACCATTTGCACTGGCCCCGGCAGCGCCGGAGTGGTAGCGGGCACCTTCGTCACGTTGGAAAACAACGGGGCGAAAGTAGTGGATCAAATGGTCCTTCAAGCGAACGCCGCCATGAAAGTGGCTTTCGGTGAAAACCCCCGGGATTTCGGCCGCCACGGTAAAGATCCCAATACCCGAATGGGCGTGGCTGCTATGCTGCGTAAAGCTCTGGAAGACGCCCGGGCTTATCAGGCAAAAAAAGCGGAAGCTGTAAAAAAGGGCGACTATTTCCCTCGCGATTTGGGATTGGAGCAAATGGGTCTGGTTTTGGACCGAAAGATTCCGCTGAAGGCTCACGCTCACCGTGCGGACGATATCTGCACCGCAATCCGTATCGCCCAAGAATATCAAGTGGACCTAACATTGGACCACTGCACTGAGGGTCATCTGATTGTAGACTATCTCAAACAATTTCCTTACCCAGCTTTAGTAGGACCCAGTTTTGGTTCCCGCTCCAAGGTTGAATTAAAAAACAAAGATTTTTCTGCGGTAGCCACGTTGTGTAACGCAGGTATTCAGACTTGCATCATCACCGACCATAACGTGCATCCACAGGAATCTCTGATCCTCTTTGCCGCTATGGCAGTAAAAGCCGGACTGACCCCCGGAGACGCTTTGCGATGCGTCACCTGTAACCCCGCCGATATTTTAAAATTGGGCCACCGAAAAGGCCGCATTGCCCCTGGGTTAGACGGCGATGTCGTTATCTGGAGCCACTATCCGCTGGATGTCCAGGCGGAAGCGCAGCAGGTTTATGTGCGGGGCCGTCAAGTGCGTTAAAGGAGGAATTGCATGAATACAGCCATTACTGCTTTTCGCCGGGAACTTCACCGATATGCAGAACCTGCATGGCAAGAGATCCGAACCACTGCCCGCTTGGGCCAGCTGCTTTCTGAAATGGGCAATGATCCCGTTCATCTTGGGCCGGAGGCTGTGGATATCAACGCCATACCGCCCCACATTGCGCTTAGCGCACAAGCTCGCGCAGAAGCTTGTCAGCGGGCCATCGCTCAAGGCGCAGATCCCCATTGGGTAGAAAAAACGCAAGGCTGGCCAGGAGCGGTTGTTCAATTAGAAACCGGCCGGCCGGGACCGGTTTGGGCTTTCCGCTTCGACATCGACGCGCTGCCCTATCCAGAAAAGCAGGATCCCCATCGCGCAGCTTGTCGAGAGGGTTACTGTTCGGAGACCGATTCTGTACATGCCTGCGGCCATGATGGACACACTGCCATCGGTCTAGGGCTGGCTGCGGCGCTTTTGGAAAATAAGCATTTGTTGACAGGTACCGTCCGTTTGCTCTTCCAGCCGGCAGAAGAAGCCTACTGCGGCGCAGCCTCTATGATCTCCAAAGGTTGGTTAACCGGTGTGGATCAATTTATCTCTCTCCACATCGCCCTCAGCGCCGAAGGTAAGCCTCTTCCCTCTCACACTTTCGCCAGCGGATGCAGTGATTTTATGAGTTTTACTCGGCTAGATGTAGATTTTTGGGGAAAAGCAGCTCACCCTTGCGGCGCCTCCCAGTTGGGACGTAACGCTTTGTTAGCCGCCTGCTCTGCCTGCCTCAGCCTGCACACTATCGCTCCCCATGAGGAAGGGCTTACCCGTGTAAATGTTGGCGTGCTGCACAGCGGCACAGTAACCAACACCATCCCAGATCATGCTCGCTTGGAGCTAGAATACCGCAGCACAACTCCCGCAGGAACAGCTTATCTCCGGGAACGGGTAGAGCAAACCTTAGCGGGCGCGGCCCAAAGCTATGGAGTCACCCATCAGATCCAAGATTACGGCACCTCTCCGGCAGCAAAAAGCAGTCCAGGTCTAATGGCTTTGGCCGCCCGCGCGGCGGCCAAAGTCCCCTGGTTCACTACAATCCATAAGGAAGGTAACGTGAGTGGCAGCGACGACGCCGCAGAAATGATTACCGCAGTACAATCCCAAGGCGGCCAGGGCATCTATATGGGGCTTGGCGCCGACACTACCGATCCCCTCCACGGAGACGCCTTTGACTTTGATGAAGAAGTTCTAGAAGCTTCGGTATCTCTCTGCCTAGAAATGCTCCATCAAGGCAGAGTATAACCAATACTATCATCTTAAAAAACCTATGCCGCGAAGGAATCCTTCGCGGCATAGGTTTTATGCAAAATATAGGATCGTCAGACTCCAGATCACCAGAAAGGTTTAGCGCAAAAGTCTTAAAAAAAGCCTTTTTCAGCACTATCCTCTTAAAAATCCGCCCCATGAAACCTGGGCTTCATGGGGCGGAAACAATGCTTAGATTCGCACCGGAAATATGGTCTGTTGTTCAATATTGGTAGCCAAGGCTTCCAGCGCCACACCTACCCGGTGATAGCGCAATTTCCACTGCTCTGCCGGCGGTGTACTAGGATCGCCCAGCGGGTATGGAATGGAAATCGTAGGAACGATCCGGTTGGCGCCCACCGACTGAGATACCGGCACCAAATTGCACATATGCGCCACAGGGAAGCCGGCCTTTTCCAGCTCCTTTACCATCGTTGCACCGCAACGAGTACACGTGCCTCAAGTGGAGCCTAAAATCACCGCGGTAACGCCATCGGCTACCAGGTGTGGGATAATCTCCTGCGCCATCCGGCGAGCTTCCGCTTCGGTAGTGCCTGTGCCCACAGTGGAATAAAAATAGGGATGGAGACGCCCAATCTTTCCTTCCTTTTCATAAGCGCGCATAGCATCCAGCGGAACGACCACGTTAGGATCGGCATTAGCCGCCGTAGGGTCAAAGCCGGCGTGAATCGTCTTAAACACTCCAGCCTCCAGCCGTTCCATACCAGAGATATCATACCTGCCCCATCGGGTGGCAGAAGCCGACTGAATCCGATCGGGATTGTCTGACGGGACAATTCCGCCAGAGGTCACCATTGCTACCACCGCATGGCTCAGATCAGACACCGCCGGAGCAATAGGCACCTGCTCAGGCGCAGGAATGGCCAGTTCCGTGCGGTAAGGCTGTCCGTGCATTTTCCGGATAAGCATCTGCACACCCCGATAGGCGGCGGTATTCTCCCGCTTATCCTCCAAAAATTTTTCGTGACGGCAGCCACGGGGAAAATACCCCTCGGCCTCCGCGCCTTCGTTGGGCTGGCCGGACAGTAGTTTGTTGGCAAAGCGAATCATCGTCTGCACATCGGCCCGCATTTTAACGGCTCCCTTGCCCCCTTGAAAAATGATCACCTTTTGCCGGAACATTTCCACCCCCGGATTCTCCGGGTGCATAGAAGTCAACGCCGGAATCGAAAACTTCTCCTGCACGGCTTGACAGATGGTGCCGCAAGCCAAACCATACCGCCCAGCCTGAAAGGCCGGTCCCGCGATAAACAGATCGGGCACATGTCCCTCCAGTAATTCCAGAATACGGGCCACCGCCTTTTCGGTATCGCTGCCCATATAATTGTCACCGCAAACCAACGTATGGGTAACCTGCGCGTCCTCTAACGCAGCTTGAATCGCCTGCACTGGCCCGACGCACCCCTCTTGTATATACGGCTCCTGATATGCCTTTTCTTCCCCGCCGATGCCAGCGAAAAACTGATTGATATAACAGACAACTGTTTTCATGGAAGCACCCCCTTAAAATTCCGCCATCGTTTTCAGCGAGAGACCGGAGATATGATCGCCACAAAACCAGTTGTTATCTTCCATAATCACCGATCCATCCTCTCGAGCAGATTTCCCCAGCTTGTCATCATAGCCCCAGCTGCCCGACATCCCGTCCCGATTCAGCGCCTCTAGATTACCAATCACCGTCTTGCAAGGCGGCAAATGGTTAAGCTCAGATACATTGCCGGTAGACACCAGCGCATTCAGCCGGGAATCCAAGGTCATCAAGGGCTGAGAAAAGCCGTCTCTTCCAGTACATTCATTAGAGATACCTACCACACCGATGCCTGCCTGCTCCAGCACAGCCTGACAACGCACATAATCAGCATCTGGGTTGCCATAGCCCTCCTCGGTAACGATGGCATAGTCTACTCCCAGATTTTTTGCCAGATTGACCACCATCATAGCGGCCCGCTCTTTCTGATCCATTGCCACATTCAACATGGACAATATCACTCCTACAAAATTGAGATGCTTGCCATCCTCGGCAAACAACTCTCGGATTGTGGGAAAATTTTGCATTTCGTAAGTGGACCATTTGGAAGACGCCGGCATAAAAGAGCCGGAGATCATGGCTCCATCCATCACTTCGGTGGGGCTAACAAAAGTTGGAAGAAATTTATTCAGGTCCCAGCCATACCACAGATCGTTATATCCGGGAATTTCCATCTGTGATTGTGGCTGAAGCACCAAAGCCACATTGGGCAAGCCGTTATTCTGCCGCGCCTTTTCGCTCACCGGCGTAAAATCATATTCCTCCAACTGAAGTGGCTCTAATTCGCGGACGATTTTACCCAAATATTCGGCAAAACGATGACCCGCCCACCGAAGCGCATGGTTACACTTCTGCTGTTCATGGCGCTCAAATTCCTCGTCGGTATCTCCCACCAAGCAGATATTGATAAGCTTAGACCAATGCGTATGGCGTGCGCCTTCCCCGCCCATATCAATGACGCCGTCGCCAAAAGATCCCCAATATTTCCCGACAACGGTGACACAACAACCTCGCAAAGCCTTCAACTCGCCTTCCCCAGCAGACGCCACTGGACCAGTAACGCCAGGGAACAACGTCCGCCCGTCGGTGCGGCATCTAGGCTCTATGGTCTCAATTACCGGAACAATGCGGGTATCGTCCCCCGGATTGGCGATGATGATATCCAGCTCGGTGATATGGTCGTCGCACTCCCGCAGATAGGCCAAAGCGGCCTCTTTTTGGATAGTAAGAATCCCATCCTGATAACCGTCCACCTCACCAAAGCGGACTTGTTCCACAGGAAAACTGCCGATTTTCAGTTTCAATAGAAAAACTCCTTTCTGTCATAACAATTTTGTTGAGGCTACACGTATGCGATAATAATGATCTGTCATTTTTCTAATCTTGATTATATTATGATTTTGTATATTTTTCAAGTATAAACCTGAAACTTTTTTGTTGAACAACGGATTTTTGCCAGGCGGTCGCTTACCGCTAGACTTTCCCGAAAAATAAGGAGATTTTCCGTTCTCGCCGTCAGAACCGGTTGCAACCTTAGAAAGAACATGCTATACTGATAGCATTGTAAAGTATTGACCCCCACCCAACCTGATTTTACGGAGGAACATCCATGCTCACCGACATTGAAATCGCCCAGAGCTGCCAGATGCAGCCCATCACCGAAGTCGCCCAAAAAGCCGGATTGCGTCCAGAGGAATTGGAGCTTTACGGCCGTTACAAAGCAAAAATCACGCCCGAAGCCATGACCCGTCTGGCGGACAAGCCGGATGGCAAGCTGGTGCTGGTCACCGCCATCAACCCCACCCCTGCCGGCGAAGGAAAAACTACCACTACGGTTGGCTTGGGGCAAGCCATGGCCCACCTGGGGCAAAACGCCGTCATCGCTCTGCGAGAACCTTCTCTTGGTCCAGTGTTTGGTGTGAAAGGCGGAGCCGCCGGAGGCGGCTATGCTCAAGTGGTTCCCATGGAAGACATCAATCTGCACTTCACAGGTGATATGCACGCCATCACCGCCGCCAATAATCTGCTGTGCGCTATGATTGACAACCACATTCAGCAAGGAAATTCCTTGGGTATCGATCCCCGCCGGGTACTTTTTCCCCGAGTGATGGACATGAACGACCGCTCCTTGCGGAATATCACCATCGGACTGGGCGGCAAAGCCAACGGCACGCCGCGAGAAGATCATTTTATGATTACAGTGGCCTCGGAAATCATGGCCATTCTCTGTCTGGCTTCTGACCTGGAAGATTTAAAAACCCGATTCGGCGCCATTTTAGTGGCCTATACTTATCAAAATCGTCCGATATACGCCCGGGATTTAAAGGCGGAAGGCGCTATGGCTGCTTTGATGAAAGACGCCATCAAACCCAACTTGGTGCAAACTCTGGAAGGCACCCCCTGTTTAATGCACGGCGGTCCTTTTGCAAACATTGCTCACGGGTGCAACAGTGTCCAAGCTACCCGCCTTGCCCTCAAACTGGGGGACATCACCATTACCGAGGCTGGTTTTGGCGCTGACTTAGGCGCTGAAAAATTCCTGGATATCAAATGCCGTAAGGCAGGATTGACTCCCTCCTGCGTGGTCCTGGTGGCCACCGTTCGGGCTTTAAAGTATAACGGCGGCGTTGCAAAAACTGACCTGAACACGCCCAACCTGGAAGCGTTGGCAAACGGGATGGCTAATCTGGATGCGCACATGGAAAATATTCAAAAATATGGTCTGCCAGTGGTAGTCGCCATTAACGCGTTCCCCACCGACACGCCCGAGGAAATGGAATTGATTCGCCGTCACTGCCAAGAAAAGGGCGTTCCAGTAGCCCTCAGCGAAGTTTTTGCCAAAGGTGGTCCTGGCGGCGAAGCGCTGGCAAAAGAGGTATTGGCCACGCTAAAAGAAGACAAAGCTCAATTTGCTCCCATTTATCCAGATGAAATGAGCTTGGAGGATAAAATCGAAACGATTGCCAAGACCATTTATGGAGCGGCGGATGTTTGTATTCTGCCCGCCGCCGCCAAAGAATTGAAAAAAATCGCCAATTTGGGTTATGGAAATTTACCAGTATGTATGGCAAAAACCCAATATTCCCTATCGGACGATCCTGACCTTTTGGGCCGGCCTACCGGTTTCCAGATCACCGTTCGCTCCGTTCGCTTAGCCGCCGGCGCAGGCTTTGTGGTTTGTGAGACTGGAGCCATCATGACTATGCCCGGCCTGCCCAAACTGCCTGCAGCTGAAAAAATTGATGTAAACAACGCTGGAAAAATCACTGGTCTGTTCTAAGCTTTTTATTTTATCTATCTTTCCCATAAATGATTTGCGACATAAAACCACCCCTGACAAGTTTTTGTCAGGGGTGGTTCCTTTTATCATCTTATATCCGATACATGGTTTTCAACGCTGGACTAACCTTCAGATTGGCTTCAGTGGCGGCCTGAATCTGCTCTACCGTATACTCCGGATTATATTCCGTAAGCACAAGCCCTTCCGGCGTACATTCAATCACACACATCTCAGTGATAATTTTAGTGACGCAATGAACAGCGGTATAAGGCAGACGGCATTTTTTCAGGATTTTCGGGTTGCCTTTGGCAGTATGCTCCATAGCAACGATCACTTGTTTTGCGCCTACCAGAAGATCCATCGCCCCGCCCATCCCAGGCATCTTTTTGCCTGGGATAATCCAGTTGGCCAGCGAGCCTTCCTCATCTACCTCCAGCCCGCCTAATATAGTAGCGTCCACATGACCTCCTCGAACCAGACTAAACGAAGTGGCCGAATCAATAAAACAACCCTCAATGGTAGCCGCAGCAGGCTTGCCGCCAGCATCTACCACATGAATTGGATCTCGATTCTTATCGGTCAACGGACCAGCGCCAATGATGCCGTTTTCCGCATGAAGAGTCACATGAACATTTTCCGGCAAAAACTGCGGCACTAACGTCGGCAGGCCGATACCCAGATTTACCACATCGCCATCCTTCAATTCCTTTGCTACCCGCGCGGCGATAAATCCCTGAACGCGTTCTTTTTCCCTCAATATCTGCCTCCTTCCACCACATAATCCACAAAGACGCCCGAAGTACGCACATCCTCTGGAGGAATGGCTCCCACATCCACAAATTGTTCCGCTTCAGCGAGAACCACATCTGCGGCAGTAGCCATGACAATATTAAAGTTTACCGTAGTTCCTTGATACCAGATATTTCCGGCTTTATCAATTTTAGATCCGGCAATGAGGGCAAAGTCGGCTTTCAGCGGGGCCATCAGCAGGTAGTCTCTGTTCTGAATGGTCTGCTTTCCCAAACAGTAAGGACTTTCTTCGATAATCGTTCCTACACCAGTGGGAGTGAGCACCCCTCCTAGTCCCGCGCCATGGGCGCGGATCATCTCGGCAAAAGATCCCTGAGGCAGAAGAATAACTTCCAGCGTTTTCTCCTGCATGGACTGGGTTGCAACCTCTGGATTCAATCCCACATGAGTAGCAATCAACGTTTTCACCTGATGATTGTGAATCAGCTTGGCAACTCCATAAAAATCCTCACCCAGCGGCCCGCCGGGCATACCGGCATCATTGCAAAGTAAAGTCAAATCCCGCACTTGACTTTTGGCTAAAGCATCTATGATCCGATGAGGGCTGCCGCAGCCCATAAAACCGCTGACCATCACAGAAGCGCCGTTTGGAATCAATGCAACAACCTCTTCTATGGAAATCAATTTTGGCATAAGAGTGGCTCCTTTCTAAATTGTTTATAAAATAACAATGTGTTTATTTTAGGCTGACCCGCCGCAAATGTCAAGTCCCTTTTCAGAAAACTTTTCTTCCCTTTGGGCGCCTTTGTCCCGATAAATTAACAAAAAATTTCTTCCAGAAAAGACTAGGACTAAGAACTCCGTTAAAAATAATAACCCCGCCCATAGGTTTCTCCAAATATGACTTTTCAAACGTGAATATTCACGCATCTTGCAAGCTGCTCTTTCTTTCCGATTGATTTATCCGTAACTTCTTCGTCATAAACAAACTATTGTCAAAAAAAACCTGCCTCAATATAGGAAAAAAGCACGACATCTATCGTGCTTTTTATGATATCCATTTGATTCTTCGCCTGTTTGAAATCGCCGCAAAATAAAATATTTGCTAATGAGAATCTATCAAAAGCCTTCTGAACAACAGACTCTATCTGATATCAAATTATTGCGCGGCGGTCAGCTTTCTGGCGAGCTGGCTCTTCTTTCTGGCGGCGGTATTCTTGTGCAGAATCCCTTTAGAGACCGCTTGATCGATTTTTTTCACAGCAGCTTTATAGGCTGCTTGCGCAGCTTCGCCGCCAGTAACCGCAGCGGCGTCAAACTTTTTGATCATGGTCTTCATCTCGGTCTTGGCGGCACGGTTTTTCGCGTTGTTTACTTTGCTCACCAATACACGCTTTTTAGCAGACTTGATATTGGGCATGACATTGACCTCCCTTACAGCGAAATTTACAGCAATGATATTTTATCATTTTCCAGGAAGAATTGCAAGCTTTAATTCACATATTTTTTAACTTCCCGCAGAAACTAACAAAAATTTCCGATCTGGAGGCAGTTTTATGTTTGAACGGCGTACCGATTTGGCTTTGGAACGGCTGGAAGGGCAATCCGGTCCGCTCCCCGGCGTGCGCAGCCGAAGCTGGCGGCAATCACCACTGTCCATCCATCAAATTACTGTAGAAAACGCTCATGGGGAAAAGGCGCTAGGCCGTCCAAAAGGCCGGTACATTACCGCCCAAATGGAAGACCATGCTCTTTCAGACACGCAATGGATCTATCGCTGCGCAGTAGTATTGGCTGGTCTGATTCGCCCTATGCTGCCCCCTAAAGGCGCCGTTCTGGTAGCAGGGCTTGGCAATCGGGCTATGACAGCAGACGCATTAGGTCCCCTTACTCTAGAGCATCTTATCATCACCCGCCATTTGATTCGAGCCATGCCAGGAGAATTTGGCGGTATGCGTCCAGTATGCGCCTTGGCATCAGGCGTATTGGGTTCTACAGGAATTGAAACCGCCGAAATCCTCCAGGGTGCGGTAGCGCGCGTACAACCAGTTGCAGTGGTAGCCATAGACGCCATGGCCTCCTGCTCTATGAAGCGGCTCTGCCGCACCTTTCAATTGTCGGACGCGGGTATCGTCCCCGGCAGCGGCGCCTGCAATCCTCGAAAAGCCCTCAATCTGGACAGTCTAGGCGTACCAGTGATCGCTTTGGGTGTACCTACAGTAGTGGAAGC
>CATJIY010000066.1 GCA_949740695.1 uncultured Eubacteriales bacterium | reverse complement strand
ATGAAAAAAGTGATCAAAAAGCCCATCACTAAGCAAACTTTTACGCTTTTTTTCACCCGGGCCAGTTTACCCGCGCCATAGTTTTGCCCGATAATGGTGGTGACCGCAATGCCGAAGGAGTCTATAATCATCCAGAACACAGCGTCGATCTTTCCAAAGACTGTCCAAGCGGCGATGGTCTCGGTGCCAAAAGCGTTTACTCCGGCCTGAATAATTAGATTAGACAAGGAATAAAGCACGGATTGCAAGCCGGCAGGCAGGCCGATATAAAAGATCCGGCGCAGCAGGTCGCGGTGTAATTTGATTTCTCGAGGAACAATATGAAAAGCGTCTCCCTTTCGATGGACGATTACCAGAACCAGCACCGCGCTGAACAGCTGACTCAGAATGGTAGCCAGGGCCGCGCCGGAAGTGGCCATATCAAACACCGCTACAAAAAGCAGATCCAGCAGGATATTGGTAATTGTACAGAAAATCAGCACATACAGCGGGCTTTTGCTGTCGCCTACCGCTCGCAGAATACCGCTGCCGATGTTATAAGCCAGATTGGGGATCGTGCCCAGGAAGAAAATCCGCAGATAGGGCAGAGCATAGCCCATGACGTCCTCTGGCGTTTGCAAGGCGGAGAGCAGCCAGGGAGCGGAAATCAATCCTGCCGCCATCACTGCCACCCCGCCGGCCAGGCAGAGGGCCAGGGAAGTATGTACGGAACGGCGAACTTCCTCCAGATCTCCCCCGCCAAAGTGCTGAGAAATCAAGACGGTAGCCCCTGAGGACAGGCCGATAAAAAAGCCGATAATCAAGTTTAAGATCACATTGGTGGTGCCGCCCACCGCCGACAAAGCCGCCGTCCCCACAAACCGGCCAACCACCATAGCGTCGGCAGTATTGTATAATTGTTGTAAAAAGGCTCCTGCCAAAATGGGCAAGAAAAACAGAAGAATTTGCTGCCAGATCACCCCTTCGGTAATGGCGTTGCCGGATGGTAGACGTTTTTTTGTCATAGCAGGACCTCCTCAAAACGGGCGATAATTTCTTGCCTGTGGAAAAAACGCAGAGGATTAAGCGGGAAATGAAAGGGTGAGGAATTTCTCCGCGCTTTTTCGCAGAATCAGGAGACTTTTCTCCAAAAAAGTCTCAAAAATCTGTGGAAAACCCTGTGGGAAATGTGGATAACGTTAGGTAATATCCCAGAAGAAACGCTAGTGAAACCTTTGCCAAGCGATAACGGAGAGGAAATCTTTTTTCCATAGCTTGTGGAAAAACGGGTGTGACCATTCCTTGGATTGCGAGTTTGGAATGTTTGTTCATCGTATCATGGCAGGGGCGGGCTGTCAAGTGCGTCAAATTGCTCTCGGTAATAAAGGAAGGCAATATTATAGAGGGTTTGCCGAAATCCTGGCAAATCTTCTGGGATATTGCCCTGGACAAGGGGCTGCCTTGCGGATGATTAGTACTTGGTGCGGAGCATCCACTCCTCGAATGGCATATTCTTTCGTCCCTTCCAGCTTCCCGCCCAGGGCGCGAATGGCGGAACGGCCTTGCTCCAATTCTTGATCGCCGGCGTCGTTTTTGGTTTTCAGTGGGAGAAAATACCCTCCTATCTTCACATAAGGCAAACATAGCTCCGCTAAAACGTTTAACGGGGCTACCGCCCGAGAAACCACAATATCATAGCTTTCCCGCACGCCTTTTTTTTGAATGAATTCTTCGGCCCGGCCAGTGACCGGGGTGATGGGAATTCCAAGATCCCGGCAGCTTTCCTCTAAAAAGCGGATGCGCTTGGCGGTAGAATCCAGCGGAGTGATATTCAGTTTGGGGTCATAGCATTTCAGCGGCATGGTAGGGAAACCTGGTCCACAGCCGATATCCAACACGTTTTTACCGGTAAAATCGGTGCAAGTCAATAGGAAAAGGCAGTCTAGCATATGCCGCAAGGCAATCTCCTCCGGCTCGGTGACTGCGGTCAGGTTCATCACTCGATTTTTTTCAATCAGAAGATCGGAAAACCGTTCCATACGGTCTAGGGCTTCCCGGGTTACCGGCAGACCCCATTCCCGGCAGCCGGCTTCAATAATTTCACAAAAGGTCATATCATTGCTCCTTTCGATGGGAAAGATATACCATGAGCGCGCCGATATCGGCGGGGGATACCCCGCTGATGCGTCCCGCCTGGCCCAGTGTTTCCGGGCGGACGGCCTGGAGCTTCTGCCTGGCCTCGGTGCGCAGAGTACGGATGGAAAGATAATCAATATCCAGGGGGAGGGGGGCGTCTTCCAACCGGCGCTGCTCCTCAATGTCTTTCATCTGACGGCGGATATAGCCCTCATACTTGATTTCAATTTCTACCTGTCCGGCCACCGAAGGGGGAAGGACAGGCCGGTGGGGGTCGATCGCGGCCAAAGCATCATAACGCAGTTGCGGCCTCCGCAGCAGTTCGGCCAAAGTAGCGCCTGAAAGCGCGATGGGGGACGTTTCCTGGCTTTGCAAAAAGGCATTGACCTGCCGGCTGGGGGGAACTACCGTTTGATGCAACCGGACAAGCTCGGCCTTTAACTGGGCCTGACGGGCTTCCATCCGTTTCAGCCGCTCTTTGGGCAGCAGACCAATTTGATATCCCAGGGGCATCAACCGGGCGTCGGCGTTGTCCTGCCGGCAGATCAGCCGGTATTCGCTGCGGGAGGTCATCATGCGATAAGGTTCATTCGCGCCTCTGGTGACCAGATCGTCAATCAGGGTGCCTAGATAACCGTCCCGCCGGGCCAAGGTTACCGGGGACAAACCCTGAACCTGTTTTGCAGCGTTAATCCCGGCGATCAGCCCTTGCCCCGCCGCTTCCTCATAACCGCTGGAGCCGCACAGTTGGCCGGCGCAGTATAGGCCGGGGATATCCCGCACAGCCAAAGTGTGATTCAGCTGCAAAGGATCGATACAATCATATTCGATGGCATAACCCGGCCGCAGGATATGAACGCGCTCCAATCCTGGAATGGTACGGAGAAAGGCCCGCTGGACGTCTTCCGGCAGAGAGCTGCTCATTCCCTGGACATAATATTCGTCGGTATCTTTGCCGCAAGGCTCCAAAAAAAGCTGGTGCCGTTCTTTTTCTGGGAAACGTACTACCTTGTCCTCAATGGAAGGGCAATAGCGGGGACCGGTACCCTGGATTTCTCCTGAAAAAAGGGGAGACCGGTTCAGGGAGGCGCGGATAATTTCATGGGTTTTTTCATTGGTGTAGGTCAGCCAGCAAAGCACCTGGTTTTCCACAGGGAAGATGGGATCGAAGGCAAAGCCGGTTTCTCCTGGGTCTCCCGGTTGAGGGGTCATTTTAGAAAAGTCTAAACTTTTCCCGGATACTCTGGCGGGGGTGCCGGTTTTGAACCGGCGAAGCGAAAGCCCCAATTTTTCCAAGCAGCCGGTGAGGTGATCGGCGGAATACATTCCGTCCGGCCCCATGTGGCGGACGACTTCTCCAGTAAAGGTTTTCGCCCCTAAAAACGTACCGGTGGCAAGAACAAGCGCTTTACAGTCATATCTGGCCCCGCCTACCAGCCGAACGCCCCTTATCCGCCCCTCTGGTTCGGTGAGAATTTCTCCGCATTCTCCTTGGGCCAAGTCCAGATTGGGGCAGCTTTCCAGCGCCCGGCGCATATAAGCCCGATAAGCCATTCGGTCGGACTGGGCGCGAGGGGAGTGGACTGCCGGCCCTTTGCCCCGGTTTAAGATACGAAATTGCAGGCAGGCGGCGTCGGCCGCGCGGGCCATCTCGCCTCCCAAGGCGTCAATTTCTCGTACCAGCTGGCCTTTGGCGGTTCCGCCAATAGAGGGGTTGCAGGGCATGTTGCCAATGCCCTCTAAGCTGGTGCACAGGCAGAGCGTGGCGCAACCCAGCCGGGCTGCGGCCAGCGCGGCTTCGATTCCGGCGTGGCCCGCTCCCACCACTACCACCTGATAGCTTCCTGCGAAAAAATCCAACATGGGCGTCATCCTGTTCCTTCTCTTTGGTTTTACAAATCAATACAATTGGTATTATTTTTGAAATTATTACAAACAAATGGCTGAGATTAAAATACTAATTGCAATGAAAATGTATAAAGTTACTGGTTGTTTTCTGCTTCCAGTTCTTTTTCCGCCCGTTTTCTTCGCCGGTCCCAAAGCAGGACCAGAAAAACTCCGGCAAAAAAACACACTGCGCCCACTGCTGAAAGAGCGGTGGAAATCGGCGGGTCAAATTGCCGCCCCAGCCAGAGCAGGCCCAACCCGGCAAAGGTCAAAAGGTAATATTTCCAAGTCCGCTTGAGATTGTCTTTTTCATTGGTTTGGTTCATCTATTTTTCCTCCCGATGGGCTTTGATGTGTCGGAGGATGACGACGATTCCAGAGACGATCATCATCATCCCCACGATAGCCAGAATTGCATTGCCCAGCCAATCGTCAAATCGCTGTTGAACGGCCAGAAAAATCAGTACCGCACCCAATAGGGTGGCGCAGATATAGGCGAACAGATTACGTTTTGGCATGTGCATAACAGGTTCCTCTTTACTAAAAATAATTTTTATAAATTTTATAACAAAAAGTGGTTAAGAATACAGGGCTTTGTCTTGTGGAAACAAGTCCGGAAACTTATTTCCCCACACAGAACCGGGAGAAAATCTCATGGGCCAGATCGGCGCTGGCAGTTTCTCCGGTGACTTGGCCCAGCAGGTTTACCGCACGTTCGGCGTCCAGCAAAAAAGCGTCGGCAGTCATAGATTGACTGGCCGAGGAAATGGCGTCCTCCAGGGCGGAAACCGCTTGCTCCAGCAGTCCGGCTTGCCGTGCCGAGGTCACCAGAGTTTCTTCCGGGTGGGGAGCCAAACCGGCAAGCCAGCGGGAAAGGGGTTCTACTGTGCCCTCTTTGGCCGATAGAGGAAACACTGCCGCCCAGGAATGGCTTTTGCGGAGGGCGTCTTCCCAAGGGGCAGGATTTGGAGAGAGATCGGCCTTGTTCAGCACCAGCACTGCCAGCGGACATTGCCGGGCCAGGGACAAAGCGTCTTGGTCCTCCTGGGTCAGCGAAACCGAGCGGTCAATTACGCAGAGCACTGTCTGCGCCTGTTGGGCCGCTTGCCGGGCCAGTTCCACCCCTTTTTGCTCGGCTTTGGATTGACTGTTTCGCAATCCAGCGGTGTCCAGGATGCGAACAGGGGCGCCGTCACAAGAGATTACCTGTTCCAGCACATCCCGCGTGGTGCCCGCTTCCTCGGTGACAATGGCCCGCTCCTGCCCGGCCAGCGCGTTGAAGAGAGAGCTTTTTCCTGCGTTGGGCCGGCCGATGATGGCGACGGGCACCCCTTCCCGCACAAGTCTTCCTCGCTGAAAGCCTTGGTAAAGCTGGGTCAGCTGGCTCTTAGAGGCGGTGAGGACGGCAATGGCGTTGGGGTAATCAAAAGGCTCCAGCGCTTCGTCGCTGTAGTCGCACACCGCATAAAAGTGGGCTAGCAGAGCCAGTAATTCTTCTCGAATGGTCTTTACCCGCCCGCCTACGCTGCCGGTAAGCTGGGCGGCAGCGGCTTTGGCTCCCAGTTCGGACTGGGCGTGGATCAAATCAGCTACCGCTTCAGCCTCGGTCAAGTCCATTCTTCCAGAAAGAAAGGCCCGCTTGGTAAATTCCCCTGGCGGGGCGGGAATGGCCCCCTGAGCGAAACAGTGGTCCAACAGTCCGGCTACCACCGGTTGGGACCCATGGCAATAGATTTCTGCCAGATCCTCTCCAGTGTAGGAATTTGGCCCGGGGAACACTGCTGCCAGGCACAGATCTAGTGTGCGGCCGTCCTTTGCGATTACTTGACCAAACCGCATGGTTCGAGGAGTCCAGCGGGCGGCGGGTTGCTGGTTCTTTGGAAGAAAGACCTGGTCCAACACTGAAAAAGCCTCCGGCCCGGAAAGGCGCACCAAAGCAACCCCACAAGGCATAGACCCGCTGGAACAGGCGGCAATCGTGGCGGGCATGGCGATTCCTCCTTAT
>CATJIY010000065.1 GCA_949740695.1 uncultured Eubacteriales bacterium | reverse complement strand
TACAGTAGATTTTGGCGGTGTAGAAGGGATCAAAGGAATTGGTCCTGAATATTTTGGCCACTACTTACCTGTCAACTATATAGAATATATCAATGCTTTTCTCGATATAGGATATGTTGTTAGAAAAAATTTATTTAGCGCGCCATACGATTGGAGATTTGGTCTAGAACAACCAGAAGAATACTACATCAAATTGCAGAAATTAATTGAAGAGGCTTATTCGATCAATGGAAATACAAGAGTTGCATTATTATCCCACGGCTTAGGATCAAATTTAATTCACATGTTTTTGACAGAAAGAATGTCAGCTGAATGGCGAAAGAAATATATTGACTCCTCAACTTACATTGGTCCAGCATGGTCAGGTTCAGGTCAAGCATTATTTTCAACATGGAGGCTTCGTTTTCCATTTTTACATATAAGCTTTAAGTCTCTCAAACGTTTCGTTGCTTCGATTGGTGCATTTCATGCACAAATTCCAAATGCTATCGCATATGAAAATACAACTCTTCTCATTACTCCCGACGGTGTCAATCATACCGGCAAAGATATTCTTGACATTTTACGCAAATCCCGGTACAATAAAGGCATCTCTCCCGGAAAGGGGTATTTTTTATGATCGACTGCATCAATCGCTGCTATGAGCGGCTTCGCCTAATTTCTTACCGCAGCATGTTTCGCCTGCTACGGGAGAGAGACGGCAGCCTGAGCGCTACCGAGGCTTTTGCGGTGGATGTGATTTATCTTTTACAAGGGCCGACGGTCAAACAGTTTGCGGATTGTCTTGGTATTTCCCAGCCAAACGCCACTTATAAAATCAATCATTTAATCCAAAAGGGATATGTGGAAAAGGTTCCTTCCCTTTCAGACCGGCGAGAAATCCACCTTCATGTCACCGATAAATTTATGCGCTATTGGAGAGAAAGCACCAGCTCGGTTTCCCGGGCATTTCAGTCGCTGCAAAAGCGATTTTCCGAGGAAGAGGTAGCAGCCTTTTCCCGGATGCTTCAAGTTCTGACCGATAGTCTGCCCGAACCTGAAAAGATCCAGCCGTGGGAACCATTCTGAAATTGTAAAATTTCCTTCTTCCCCGAAAAATCCATTGACTATCAGGGAAAAAGTGCCTACAATCAGAACCATTATCACATGACGGATTTTTTTAATCCTGCGGCGCCAAGCCGCTTTTGTCATGACGGGCTTTGCCCGAATCAAAGGAGGAACGCGCAATGAGTCCTATCACCCTTACAAGTGCGAATTTTTCCGCCGAAGTGCTGGAATGCGTCCAACCGGTGCTGGTGGATTTTTGGGCCGCTTGGTGCGGGCCCTGCAAAATGCAATCCCCAATTGTGGACGCGCTGTGCGAAAGCCGGTCGGATATTAAAGTGGGCAAAGTCAATGTGGACGAAGAGTTTGAGTTGGCCATCCGCTATCAGGTGAACAGCATTCTCACTCTGATGGTTTTTCGGGAAGGCAAACCGGTCTGCAAGGCGGTGGGCCTACGGGAACAGGAAGAGTTGGAGCAGATGTTGGCGGAGTGCTGATATGGGCGTGCGGCTAAATGAGGACCGCCAACTGGTGGCAATGATTCGAGAAGGTATTCGGAAGAAAGAAGGCTACTGTCCTTGCCGGTTTGAGCGCAGCGAAGATACCCTTTGCGTCTGCAAAGAGTTTCGGGAACAAATGGCTGATCCGAACTTTGAAGGTTATTGCCACTGCCGGTTGTATTACAAAACTCCGGGGGCGGCCACGCTGGAGGAGATCCCGCAAGAGCAGTGAGCGCGCCGCCAAGTGGAATAAAATCATTGGAAAACGAAAAACAACAGGATTGCCCTTTTGGCAGTCCTGTTGTTTTTTGTTTACTTCCAAAAAGGAGCCTCATGAGCGATTATTACAAAAAGGCATACTTTTTTGTAAAAGCACAAATTGTTATTTCTGATTTTAATTTTAACAAACAATTCAACAATTTTCAACAATATGCTCGCTATTTTTAGCACAAAAAAAATTACAAAAAGGTATGCTTTGTTATGATAAAGAGAAAGGAGATTGAAAAATGGGAGTTGCTTCTCTAGTTGTGGGAATCATTTCTTTGCTAATCGGGCTGGTCAGCGCGGGCTTGTTTGGCTGGCTGGGCGGTATTTTGGGTATTATTGGTATCGTTTTAGGCGCGCTGGGCAGAAAGAACGCGCCTGAAGGAAAGAGCGGAATTGCCACCGCAGGACTTGTCTGCTCGATTATCGGAACGGTTTTGGGGTTGCTTTTATACGTTGCGTGCGTTGCCTGTGTGGGCGGCCTTGCCGCTATAGGCTAATGTCTGTATCAGAAACGAAAATCCTGTCTTTCTTAAGCGAAAAAATTATCAAGCGCAGCTGCAACAGGTAAGTTTGTCGCTGCGCTTATTATTGTGGAGCTGCGGTATGAGTAGTTTGGGATTTTATTTATCGGGACGTTTTGTGCCATATTACGGTTTTATGATTGCTTTGGGATTATTATTAAATATTCCCCTTGCGTATATACAGATTCGACGGTTTCGCCTTTCCATAGATAATTTTATGATAATTTGCGGTATTTCAGGGCTGTTTGGCATCTTAGGAGCAAAGATGTTGTATCTCTTGGTTTCCGTTGGCGATTTGGATTTTTCTCGAATAAAGGATATTTCCTATATCGGCGCAATCATGCGAGGCGGATTTGTTTTCTTTGGCGGAATCATCGGCCTGTTTTTTGCGCTTTTATTTTGCAAACGGCGACTTGGAATTACGGTTCAGCCCTATCTGCAAGCGTGCTTGGGTTGTGTCCCAATCGCTCATGGCTTTGGGCGAATAGGTTGTCTTTTAGCCGGATGTTGCTATGGAATCCCCTATGGCGGAAGATTTTCGGTGGTATACACAAATTCCGGCTTAGCGCCTTGTGGCATTGGGTTGTTTCCTGTTCAATTGGTGGAAGCATTGCTGGAATGGATCATTGGCGGATGCCTGTTGGCTTTCAGCCCAAAGCTAAAGGGTAATCTCAGTCTGTTTTTATATCTGTTGGTTTATTCGCTTGTGCGGTTTTGTTTGGAGTTTTTTCGGTATGACGAGAGACGGGGAGAATTGGGGGGCTTGTCCACTTCCCAACTGCTGGGGCTTTTGATTGCAACGTTTTCTGTTTGTCAGCTATTCAAAGAATTCCAAGACTTCTATAAAGCAAAACATAGATAATGCCTGCTGAATCTATCCAGCGGGCATTATCTATGTTTGACGATAGGTTTACCAATGCTTTGGGTCGTCAAAATCTCGGATGGGCTGGCCAAATTTTTCGTCCATCACCGCCACCTTGCAATCATTGAAAAAAGCCAACTTCATAGCAAAATCCTTTGCTTCTTGAAAATCTTCCGTTTCAAAAAACTTCCGTAATTCCCCATCGGTATTTTGATCGCTCATTACTTGATAACGCAAAAAACACCCTTCCTTTCTCTGACTTTTTAGAGCAATTCGGCCATATCCAACACCAACCGCTGGGTCTTTTCCCAACCCAAGCAGGGATCGGTGATGGATTTCCCATAGACGCCCTCGCCAATTTTTTGGCAACCGTCCTCCAGATAGCTTTCGATCATCATGCCTTTTACAAATTGCCGGATTTCTGGATTTTCCCGCCGGTAGTGAAGCACTTCCTTGGTAATCCGGACTTGCTCCAAATATTCTTTGCCGGAGTTGGCGTGATTGGCGTCAATAATAACCGCTGGATTCTCCAATTTTTTTTCGGCATACAGCTCCCGCAGCCGGATCAAATCCTCGTAATGATAGTTTGGCTGACTCTGACCGTGTTTATTAACATAGCCCCGCAAAATAGCATGCGCAAAAGGATTGCCTTGAGAATGAGCCTCCCACCCCCGATAGACAAAGGTATGACGATGCTGAGCAGCCAAAATAGCGTTTAACATGACGGCATAGTCCCCGCTGGTAGGATTTTTCATGCCTACCGGCACATTCAGTCCGCTGGCGGTCAGCCGGTGTTGCTGATTTTCCACGCTTCTAGCGCCTACCGCCACATAGCCCAACAGATCATCCAAATAGGCATGGTTTTCCGGATAAAGCATCTCGTCAGCGCAGGTAAAGCCGGTCTGCTCTACTGTCTTAAGGTGCAGCTCTCGAATAGACATTAACCCTCGAAGCATATCGCTATGCTCCTGAGGATCTGGCTGATGAAGCATACCCTTGTAACCATCGCCAGTTGTTCGGGGTTTATTGGTATAGATCCGCGGGATGATATACACGCTATCCGCCACCTGGGCCTGCAAATCTTTCAGCCGGTTCATATAATCCAGCACCGCGTCCTGCCGGTCAGCCGAGCAGGGACCAACAATCAGCAGAAACCGGTGATCTTTTCCAGAAAAGATATCTCGGATCTCCTGGTCTCGCCGGGCTTTAACCGCTTGGATTTCCGGCGCAGCGGGAAGCAGGGCTTTGATAGCGTCGGGATTGGGCAGCTCCCGCGTCAGTTCCAGATTCATAAGAAGTACCTTCTTTCGTATTTTCCATTAGGCCAAACCTGATTTTTTCAAGACATAGGCCCGGACGCTTTTTATAAAGATCGGACAAGGGCCTGATAACAAAAAAACTTATAATTGTTCCGCCAGTTCCAAAATCAGCTTTTCGGTTTTTTCCCAGCCCAAACAAGGGTCGGTAATAGACTTGCCATAAATACCGTTCTCTGAGATTTGCTGGCAGCCGTCCTCCAGATAGCTTTCGATCATCAAACCTCGCACCAGCTTCGCCAGAGAGTGTTGCAAACGCCGGCTGTTCATCACATCGTTGGCGATGCGGATCTGTTCCAGATATTGCTTGCCCGAGTTAGAATGATTGGCGTCCACAATCACAAAGGGATTTTCCAATCCTTGCTTATGATAGTCGGCCTCCAACCGGAGCAAATCTTCATAGTAATAGTTGGGCTGCATCTGCCCCAGCTTGTTCACATAGCCTCGAAGGATGGCATGGGCGCATGGGTTGCCGCTGGAATGGACTTCCCATCCCCGATAAGTGAACGTGTGGTGATGCTGGGCGGCCAAAATGGCGTTCAACATAACGCTATTATCTCCGCTGGTAGGGTTTTTCATCCCCACCGGGATATCCAACCCACTGGAAATCAGCCGGTGCTGCTGATCTTCCACGCTGCGGGCGCCGATAGCTACGTAAGCCAGCAGATCGTTGAGATAGACGTAATTTTCTGGATAAAGCATCTCATCAGCGCAAGTAAAACCGGTCTGAACCAAGGCTTTCAAGTGCAGTTCCCGAATGGCTAAAATGCCTCGGAGCATATCGCTATGCTGAGTGGGATTGGGCTGATGAAGCATGCCTTTGTACCCATCCCCAGTAGTGCGGGGTTTATTGGTATAGATCCGGGGAATGATGTAAATTTTGTCCGCCACCTGATCTTGCACCCGCCGGAGCCGCTCCAGATAATCCAATACAGCGTCCTGCCGGTCAGCCGAACAAGGGCCGATAATCAATACAAACCGTGAATCCTTCCCCCGAAAAATGGATTGAATCTCCTGGTCCCGCTTCTCCTTTAGCGACTTTAACGCAGAAGGCACCGGCATCAACGCCTTTACCGAATCCGGGTTGGGTAACTCTCGGACAAAGTGTAAATGATGTTTCATAAAGCGCTATTCCTTTCAAAAGATTATGGCTCGGGCTGTTCCAGGGCCTTTCGCCGGGCTGTGGACTGACGCATCATCTGACGCATGCCTTCCACATCCCGCCGCTCCAACAGATCTCGCATTTTTGTAAACTGGGCGGTAAAAGCGTCCATCTGCTCCAATAGAGCGGGGCGGTTATCCAGAAACAGCTCGCTCCACATTTCATCGTTGATCTTGGCAATTCTGGTCAAGTCCCGGAAGGAGTCGCCGGTATAACTTTCCAGTCGCTGGATATCGTTGCAGGTCATCAAAGCCACTGCGATACAATGGGTCAGTTGGGAAACAAAACCGATCATCCGGTCATGTTCTGCCGGGGTCAGACGGGAAATCCGGGCAAAGCCCAATATTCGCCCTAAGTCCTCACAAGCGGAAACGGCCTCCGGGGTATTTTTTTCAGTGGGAGTGACGATATAGTTAGCCCCCTGAAAAATCCGGCAGTCGGCGTTTTGCACCCCCAAAGTTTCCCGTCCGGCCATAGGATGGGCAGGAACATATTCCAGGTCGGGCCGCAGCAGGGCCTGAACCCGGTCTACCACACAACCCTTTACCCCGGTAACATCCGTAATCAGGACGCCAGGCCGAAGATGCTCTTGGTTTACTTCCACCCATTCTACCAACACATGGGGGTAGACAGCCAGCACCACCACATCCGCCCAGGCCAGCAAATCAGGGTCGGGATAAGCGCTGCCGCTATCAATCAAACCATTCGTCAACGCGTAGTCAATGGAGGACTGAGACCGGGTCACCGCCCGGACGGGGTAGCCTTGCTTTTTTAGCGCCTGGGCGTAGCTGCCTCCCAAAAGACCTAACCCCACAATCAAAAATCTGGCGCCGGCGTCAATCTTCATAAAGAACAACCTCCAATCCCAGTTGGCCCAGCTTTTCAAAAAAATCAGGGAAGCTTTTATCCGCTGCTTCCACCCCCAGAAGGCTCCCGCCGGTGCGAGAAAGCAGTAAGGAAAGGGCCATTACCACCCGATGATCGTTGTGCCCCCACAGCGGTTCTTTTGGTGGATGCAGACATCCCCCGGGGACGCGAATGACCTCTTGCTCCACACTGCATTGCACCCCCAACTTTGCCAGCTCGGCGGCCATAGCGGCTCCCCGGTCGCTTTCTTTCAACCGCAGCCGGGCCGTGCCCGTCAAGACAGCCCCATGATTTGCCGCCGCCAACGCCATCAGTACCGGACCCAAATCGGGACACTGGTCAATATCCAAGGCGGGGCAGCCTTGCGCCAGCACCTCATAATACGATTGGTAAATTTTATCCCCTTGTAAACTATTTGGATTTAATCCAGTAACAAAGGTTTGTCCACCCAACAAGTTAAACCCCTCTAAAAAAGCGGCGTTGCTCCAGTCCCCTTCCACCTGCGCGTTGACAGGACGATACCGCTGGCCACCAGGAATCCGCAAAGTGTTCTGGTCAGTCCAGTAAGATTCTACTCCAAATTGAGCCTGCGCCTGACGAGTCATCTCAATATAGGGCCGGCTGGATACCGGAGAAATCAAAGAAATCACGCTGCCTGCCTCCAGCAATGGAAGAGCAAACAGCAGTCCGCTGATAAACTGGGAGCTGACGTCTCCTGGCAGGGTAAACAGACCGGGAGAAAGCGGCCCCCGAAGATAAAGGCAATCTTCCTCCTGCCGGAAAAGCAGGGTCCGCTCTTGACAAATCCGAGCATAGATCTCCATAGGCCGGGCCATCAGCCGTCCTTTTCCCGTTAGGGCTACTCTTTCTTTCCCTAACAGAAAGATTGGCGCAAAAAATCGCAGCGTACTGCCGCTTTCCCGGCAGCACACCAGCTCTTTTGGGGAAAAAAACGGGTCCCCTCCAGAAAGATTCAGCCGACCGTTTTCCTGCTCCGCACGCACCCCCAGAGCGGAAAGACAATCCAACGTGGCCAAGATATCCTGAGAATACGCCACTCCCTCCAATACGCAAGGCCCTCCGCTGAGACCGGCGCAAATCAGCAATCGGTGGGCCATGCTTTTGCTGGGCGGGGCGGAAACCTGCCCGCGAGCCGTTCCCGGTAAAAACTCAGCCCGCATAATAGGCCTCCAATTGATCAATGGCCCGCAGGTAGCCCTCCTGACCCAAGCCAGTAATGGTGGCGATACAAGCCTCCCGCAGATAGCTCACCTGACGGAAATCCTCCCGCTCCTCCACCTTGGAAATATGAACTTCTACTGTGGGAATTCCCACCGCTTTCAACGCGTCCAACAAAGCAATGGAGGTGTGGGTATAAGCCCCGGGATTAATGACCACGCCTTCTACCTTATCAAAATAAGCTTTTTGGACAGCATCTATCAACGCGCCTTCGTGATTGGACTGAAAACACTCCACCAAATGGCCCCGTTGGAGGCAATACGCCTGAATGGACTCCAGCAATTTCTGGTAGCTTTGGGTTCCATAATGGGCAGGCTCCCGCAAGCCCAGCAGATTAAGATTGGGTCCGTTAATAACCAGCAGTTTCAAAGCAAAAACTCCTCTCGTATCGCGGCCGCCACGCTCTCCGGCCCGCCAGCCACCGGAATCACCCGGTCGGCGCAATTCAGGTAGCGGGGATAGCGCTCTTTATATCTTTGAGACAGCGCGTCTTTATCTCGACTCAGCGGGCGGTCAGATGTGGGGACCAAATCCTCCAGCGGCCGATCCAGAAAATACAGCCGACCGTTTTGCCGCAGCCGCCGGATATTTTCTGTTCGCAGCACCGCCCCGCCGCCAGTAGCGATTACCACGCCAGTGCGCTGGGATAGCTGGGCGATTACCTGGCTTTCCAGCTCCCGAAATCCATCCTCTCCTCGCTGGGCAAAGAGTTCCGGAATGGATTTACGGGCTAACCGCACCACCTCGGTATCACTGTCCACCAATTCCCTGCCCAATGCCTGGGCCAAAATGCGGCCCACCGTACTTTTTCCGCTCCCAGGCATGCCAGTAAGGACAATATTCTGCTTTTCTCCATGAATCGCTTGATAGGCCTGACGCAAAGCATCCTGCGGCAGCTCTTCTCCCAGAAAATGCTGGGCGGCGGCGGCGGCTTGGGCCACCAACATGTAAAGGCCTCCCTGCCCATGGGCTCCATTGTCCCGGGCTTGCAGCACCAGCCGGGTGCGCAAAGGATTGTAAATCACATCGGCCACCCCCTCCAGCCAACCCAGTCGGGAAAGATCCATGGGCTGCTCTTCTGGTTGGGGAAACATCCCCACTGGGGTAGTATTGATGACAATTTGCGCCGGCAGAGTCTGCGCTTCCTCATAAGAAACGCAGCCCTCCCTACAAGTTCGGCTAGCTCGTACCGCAGAGCCTGCTCCCAAAGCCTTCGCTACCGCCATGGCAGTCATCGAAGTGCCTCCTGTCCCCAGAATCAACACCGATTTCCCCGCCAGATCCAATCCTGCCCGGGCCAGGAGGGCTGCCATCCCGTCAAAGTCGGTGTTATAGCCAGTCAACCAACCCTTTCGGTTGATAATGGTATTCACCGCGCCGATGGCCTGCGCCTTAGGGTCGATTTCATCTAAATAAGGAATCACCGCCTGTTTATAGGGGATGGTAACGTTGATTCCCCGAAAATCTCTGCGAATCAAAAATTCCGGCAACTGATCTGGACGCAGCTCCTTCAGACGGTAATCGTAATCCGCCAGACGGCGGTGAATCTCTGGAGAAAAGCTATGGCTCAGCCGTTCTCCAATTAAACCGTAATCCATCCTTATCCTCCTGTCGCTTAAAAACTTCCCCGCAGTTGCGGGAAGGGGCAAATCCCGCTGTTTACCGGCCGGCCAGCCAATCGACGCCCAGCCGCATTGCCAGTAAATCACACAGCGTCAAGGCGGCGACGCTATCCACCACCACTGCCGCCCGATGAACAACCATAGGGTCATGCCGCCCCTCCAGCTCCAAAACGACGTTTTCCCCAGTTTCCATATTCACCGTTTGCTGAGGCTGAAAAATAGAGGGAGTGGGTTTTACGCCGCAACGAAAAACTACCGGCATGCCGTTGGTGATCCCCCCGTTAATACCGCCGTTATGATTGCTGCCGGTAACCACCCGGCCCTTTTCCATTCGCAGCGGATCGTTAGCGGCGCTGCCCCGCAGATTCGCCAAAGCAAAACCGTCTCCAAACTCCACCCCTTTGACCGCTGGAATCGAAAAGAGAGCGTGCGCCAGCACTCCTTCCACCGTATCAAACCAAGGCTCTCCCAACCCGGCAGGCAGACCCAGAACAGCAGTTTCCAAAACGCCGCCCACGCTATCCCGGCTTTGCCGGGCCGCTTCCGCCGCAGCCTGCATCCGCTCCCCAGCGGCATGGTCCAGAACCGGAAAGCGGGAGCCGCGCAGGGCCTCCAACTGCGCCTTCAGCGCCTGCTCCTCTGGGGCAAAGGAAGAATCCCGCACTCCGGCGCAAGCAAGAATATGCGTTTTCAACCAAATCCCCCGATGGGCCAAAGCAGAAATAGCCACCGCCCCCGCCGCCACCAAAGCAGCAGTAATCCTGCCAGAAAAATGGCCGCCGCCCCGGTAATCCTGAAAGCCATGATATTTCATCTGAGCGGTATAATCCGCGTGGCCAGGACGCGCCAAAAAACGGGTCTTTTCATAATCCCGGCTTTTGGTATCCCCATTGGGAATCAGGATCGTCAGCGGCGTACCGCAGGTTTTGCCGTCGAAAACCCCGCTGACAATCTGGAAAAGATCGGATTCCTGCCGCTGGGTGGAAAGTTTTCCCCAAGGGCGGCGCAAAGTCAGCTGATCTCGAATAAAATCCTCCTCCACCGGAATACCGGGGGCAAGACCGTCGATTACCACGCCGATGGCGGGGCCGTGACTTTCTCCAAATAAAGTTACCGCCACGCTTTGCCCAAAAGTATTTTTCAATTCGGCCACCCCCCGTCCAAAATGGCCCGCATTTCCCCGTGGGAAATCTGTTTCACATAGCCCGCTCCCGGCTGATCCACAAATACGGCGGCAAAGCCGCTGGCGCTGGCTTTCTTATCATGAATCATAGCCTGCCAGACAGCATCTTTGGGCAGATTACAGCGAGTAGGCAAGCCCCATTTTTCCAACAAAGCGGCCAGCCGGGACCGCACTTGGGAGGAGCACATAGGCAGCATGCCAATGGCTACGCACTCCCCATGAAACAGCCCGCCGCCAGCGGCGCTCTCCACCCCATGGCCGATGGTGTGGCCAAAGTTCAGCAGCCGCCGGGGTCCAGATTCCCGTTCATCCTGCTCCACCACTGCTTTTTTAATGGAAAGCGCCCGGAAGATCAACTCTTCCGGCCGGTCTTCCAGTTCTCCCCGCTCCAGCTGTTCAAAAAGGCCGGCGTCTGAAGTAAGGGCCATTTTTACCGCTTCCGCCATACCCTCCGCCCACAAACGGCGGGGCAGGGTAGAAAGGGTATCCGGGTCGACGATCACCCCTTTTGGTTGCCAAAAGGCCCCCACGATATTTTTTACTCCATCCAGATTGACCCCGGTTTTGCCTCCAATAGAAGAATCCACCTGGGAAAGCAAAGTGGTCGGCAGATTATAAAAATCAATTCCCCGCATATAACAGGCGGCGGCAAAACCCGCCAGATCCCCACACATTCCACCGCCAATCGCGGCTACGCAGTCCCGACGGGAAAAACCCTGTTCCAGCATCAACCGGCACAGGACAGTTACTTGCTCCATGGTTTTTTCCCCCTCGCCTTGGGGAAGAACCTGAACCACTGGCTGACCGCACTGCGCGGCAAACCGCTTCACATAGGAACCGGGAACCCCCTGGTCGGTGACCACCAGCACCTTTCGGTTTAAATTCAGTAGGTTTCCTGCCTGGGAAAGATTGCCCCGCTCTACAGTAATGGGATAGCTGGCGGAGCCAAGATGGATTTCCAGCTTCATGCTTCCTCCTCAATCCGGCATCTGGCTCGGAAGCTGCCAACGGGGCGCACCTGGTCGCAGCACTCGGCCAGTTCCCGAAGCATCTCCTGCCCGGAAGGGCTGTTGACCGCCCCTTCCGCCTCCATATAAAAATAATATTCCCACAAAAAATCTTTTCTGGGCCTTGACCGGAGGGTTCGCATGTTGAACCGGTGACGGCCCACAATATCAATGGCTTTTGCCAGTGCGCCCGCTTGGTTTTTTACAGTAAACAGTAAGATAAAGTGATCTCCAATTCGGCCGGTAAGACCGGTGTTTTCCGCCCGGGAAAACACCCCGAACCGGGTGGTATTGCTGCCGTTTTGTTGAAGATTTTCCTCCAATACCTGCAAACCGTAAAGCTTGGCCGTTTGAGCAGAGGCGATAGCGGCCAAGCTTTTGTCTCCCGACTGGGCCACCTGCCGGGCGGCCAAAGCGGTATTGGGATATTCCAGGGTAAGCCAGCCTTTTTTTTGCAGATATGGGGCGCACTGCGCCAGAGCCTGGGGATGACTTGCCACTTGGCGGATATCCTCCATCCGGCTGCCCGGTAAAGCTACCAAATCATGGCGCACTGCCAACTCATAAATCCCATTGACAAATAGGCTTCCCTCAAACAACAGATCGGTGACTTGACCCACCTCGCCGGCGATGCTGTTTTCCAAGGGGAGAACGGCGCAATCGCAATTCCCCCTTTCTACCGCCTGATAGGTTTGAGCAAAAGTGGGAAAACCCAATAGCCGCCGTCCGGGGAAGATTCCTCCAGCGGCGATATGGGCAAAGGCTCCCTCCACCCCGCAATAAGCTACCTGCATGCCCTCCAGCAGCTGACGCTGATAATCCCTGGAAACCGCGATGCTCCCCTGTAAAAAACGGATATAGTGCTCTCGCAGGGCCGGGTCAGCGATCCCAGCAGCGCAACGTTCCACCATTTCTTTTTCTCGCGCTGGGTCATAAATAGGCAGACCCCTCTGCCCTTTATATTCAGCCACCTGTGCCGCGGCTGCCATCCGCTGAACAAACAGCGCAGCCATCTCCTGATCAATACGGTTGATCTCCTGCCGGGCGGCTTGCAGCTGATCGAGCTGGTTCTGTTTATTTTCCATAAGCTTTGGCCAACTTTTGAAAGGCGGGCAACGCCCGGCGGATGGTATCGGTATCTAAACAATAGGCTACTCGCACGTAGCCGGGATAATAGAACGCCTGTCCAGGCACCAGCAGCAGCTCATACTCCCGAGCTTTTTTACAGAAGGCCATATCGTCTGGCTCCAACGCTTTCACATAAAGGTAAAAAGCGCCGTCCGGGGCAGGCATTTCATAACCGTATTCCCGCAAAGCATTCACCAGAAGCTTCCGGTTCTCAGCATACACAGAAAGATCGGCGGTCAACCCCAGACACTCCGGCAGGGCAAACTGAAACAAAGAGGACACGTTGATATAGCCCAGCGCCCGGCCTGCGCCGCAGACCGCAGCGTAAACATCCCCGCTGTTTTCCACCTGATCGGGCACCAATACATAGCCCAACCGCTCGCCGGCCAAAGAGAGGCATTTGCTGAAAGAATTGCACACCAAAGTATTGGGATAAAGATTGGGAATATAAGGCACTTCCACCCCGTCATAAGCCAGCTCCCGATAAGGCTCGTCAGAGAGCAGATAAATGGGTTCCCCATACTCCTGAGATTTGCGAGTCAACAGCCCGGCCAGCCGGGTCAAGATTTCCCGGGAAAAAACCACGCCGGCGGGGTTATTGGGAGAGTTCAGCAACAGCACCCGGGTTTTTGGGGTGATGGCTTTTTCTATGGCGGCCAGATCTAGCTGAAAGTCTGGCTCGCGGCAAGGAACGATCACCGGAACGCCGCCGGCCTGTTCGGTATAAACGGTATATTCTGAGAAAAATGGGGCAGGCAAAAGGACCTCCTCCGCCGGGTTGACCAGGGCCGTCAGACAAATGGCCAGGGCGGCCGCCGCGCCGGCAGTGAGATAAATGCCCGCGCCTGAACAGTGCCGGCCATATTGCCGATTCAGATAATCGGCCACCTGCTGGCGTACGCCCGGGTCGCCGGGAGCGGCGGTGTAAGCGTGAAGCTGCTGAGGCGGAAGCGTTTGGAGCAGATGAATCAAAGAGTCGGTAACTTTTTGCGGGGTAGGGACGCTAGGGTTGCCAATACTGAAATCATAGAGATTTTCCGGGCCGATCTCTTTTGCCCGCTTTTTTCCATATTCGCTAATTTCGCGAATGACGTTTCCGCTTTTTCCATAATCCAGGATTCGTTTGGGCAGCATAATGTGTTCCTCCTAATGGTTGATACAAAAAACGGCCTCCGCCGGGTAGGCAGAAGCCGTTTCCTCATCTGTGATGGGACGTTCAGCTGCAAGCCTTCCCCAAGTGATTTTTGCTGGTAAAGTAAGAATAACCAACAAAAAAGACAACAGCAAAAAAGCCCGCGAAAATCTTCGCGGCGGCCAGCTCCCAAACCATTGTGTTCAGCATACCGGCGCTCCTTTCTGCTTGACAGCGAAACTCCAAATTTGTGATTTTATGGCTTTAGCATACCACAGTCTGCTTCGCCCGTCAACAGAACATCCCACAAAATTGCGCGATGTTCCGGGATAATTTTTGATTTTTCTGTCTTTTCTCAAGGCCGCAGGCTGCAAAAAAATAGCAAAAGCTTCCGGAGCGCCGCTCCGGAAGCCTGCCTGCCGGCTTTACGACCGGTCCCCCGCTGAAAACAACAGCGCCGCCAAAAGGGAAAACCCTACTGCCGCAGCGATTCCACCAGCAGTGGCGGTCAATCCTCCGGTGAAGGCCCCTAACAGGCCAGTTTCGGCCACTGCTTTTTTGACGCCCTCGGCCATAGTATAACCAAAACCCAGCAAAGGGACGGTGGCGCCGCTGCCGGCAAACTCCACCAACGGTCCCCACAGCCCCACGCCAGTGAGAACGACGCCCAACACCACATAGGCGCTGAGAATCCGGGCAGGGGTCAGACGCGTGCGGTCAATAAGCACTTGACTAAGGGCGCAAATGAGACCTCCCACCAAAAAGGCTTTCAGATACATCATACTTGCCCCTCCAATCTTACTAGATGACAGATACCAGGGATGCTCTCCCCCTGGTTGGCCGAAACAGGACTCATCAACGCTCCAGTACCGCAAAACAGCACTCGCTTTAGCCGGCCGGCCGCTAAATCGGGCAAAATTCTCCCGCAAAGCACCGCCGCGCTGCATCCGCAGCCCGAGGCCCCCGCGTGGGCGTCTTGACTTTGATCATAAAGCAACATACCGCAGTCCTGATACCGATTGTCCAAAGTGATTCCATCCCGACGAAACAGCTCTATTACAATCTCTCGCCCGATGGCCGCCAGATCCCCAGTAACAATCAGATCAAATTCCCCTGGGGCCTGTCCGCTGTCCTGAAAAAAAGTGCGCAGGGTTTCATAAGCGCTCTGGCCCATGGCGGCCCCCATATTGGCGGCATCAGTAACGCCGGGATCATAGATCCGGCCGATGGTGGCGGCGGTAATGCGCACGGGGGCCTGGGCCTGTGTTGCCACCGCCGCGCCACAGGCAGTAGCCGTCCATTGCGCGCTGGGGGGACGCTGACCGCCGTATTCCAGCGGGTAGCGGTACTGCCGCTCAGCGGAGCAAAAATGGGAGGAAGCCAGGCACAATGCCCGCTGAGCAAACCCCCCCGAGATTAAGACGCTACCAAGAATCAGACTTTCCGCCATGGTGGAACAGGCTCCGTACAGACCTAAATAGGGCCGTCCCAATCCCCGCATGGCAAAACTGGTAGAGATGCACTGGTTCAGCAGGTCGCCTCCCAGGGCGCAATCCAATTGGCTGGGAGAAAGCTGGGCCTTTTCCAGCGCTGCTTCACAAGCCAGTTCTACCATCCGGCTTTCGGATTTTTCCCAGGTGGTTTTGCCAAACCGGTTGTCCCGGTCTACATAGTCAAAACAGGACCCTAGCGGTCCCTCCCCTTCTTTTTTCCCCACGGCGGCAGCCCAGGATTCCAACCCCACCGGCTGGTCAAAGAAGAGCGTATCGCCCCGGCGGCTCATGCCATCACC
>CATJIY010000064.1 GCA_949740695.1 uncultured Eubacteriales bacterium | reverse complement strand
GCACTGCGGGTATGAGCCAGCAAAAACTGGCCGAGACAGTGGCTTTGCTGCGGGAACATAATCCGGTTGCTTCTATCATTACCACCCCTTGGGAGGAATTGACTGGAAAGCAGATTTTGGACATTATGGAGCAAAAAAATACCCTCCAAGCGGAACTGGCGCAACTAGCCGTTGAAACCGCTAAGGCGCATGAACATGAACATCACCATCATGAGCACGAAGGTCATGAGGCGTGCTGCTGCCATCATGACCATGACCATGGACATGAACACGACCATGAACACCATAGCCATGAGCATGCGCATCATCATCACCATGCGGATGAGGTATTCACTAGTTGGGGAATGGAAACCACACGAGTCTTTTCTGAGGAGGAGCTGCGGGAAGCTTTGGGGCAATTTTCTTCTGGATTGTACGGGGCGGTACTGCGAGCAAAGGGCATTGTGGCTGGTTCCAATGGCGAATGGCTGCATTTTGATTATGTTCCTGGAGAGGAATCGGTGCGCCGGGGCCCTGCGGGGGCCATTGGCCGGCTATGCGTCATTGGCTCCAAAATTGACGAAAATCAGTTGAAAGCTCTTTTTCAGGTGAATTGATATGGAATTGCCGGTTTATTTATTCACCGGATTTCTGGAGGCGGGCAAAACTCGATTCATTCAGGAAACGCTGGAGGACATTCGGTTTAATGCCGGGGAACGCACCCTTTTGCTGGTCTGCGAAGAAGGGGAGGAGGAATATGACCCCAGCCGGTTTTCTGGGAAAAATGTCTTTATTGAAGTTTTGGACGACCCTTCACAGCTGAACGCCAACCGGCTTGCTCAGCTGCAAAGGACCCATAATGCCGAACGGTGTGTGATAGAATATAACGGCATGTGGATGTTGGACGACTTGTATCAGAATATGCCCGAGGGCTGGATGATTTATCAGGAGGTCTGCTTTGTAGATGGGTCTACTTTCCTCAGTTATAACGCCAATATGCGTCAGTTGATGGTGGATAAGCTGAGAAGCTGTGAGATGGTGGTGCTCAATCGAGCCAAGCCTGAGCTGGACCGGATGGAGGTGCATAAGATCATTCGCGCCTCTAACCGCCGGGGAGATATTGCCTATGAAATGTCGGATGGCAACGTGGAATATGACAATATCCCAGATCCGCTGCCTTTTGATTTAGAGGCGCCGGTAGTGGAAATCAAGGACGAGGACTATGCAGAATGGTATCGCGACATTTCGGAAGAGACCAAAAAGTACGGAGGTAAAACCCTGCGGTTTAAAGGCATGGCAGTGGCGAGCGATAAACTTCCCGCAAAAACCTTTCTTTGCGGCCGGTATTTGATGACTTGTTGTGAGGCCGATATTACGTATGCCGGTCTGGCCTGTCAATGGGACCAGACAAACACCCTTCACTCCAAAGATTGGATAGAAGTTACCGCCCGGGTGGCTATTAAATTCAGTCCAGTGTATGGAAAGCGGGGGCCGGTGCTCCAGGTGCTTTCTGTAGAGCCTGCCGTTCCGCCAGTTCAAGAGGTGGCGACTTTTTATTAAGCGGAAAGAGAACGGTTTTTGTTGGATAAATAACAGGAAAAAACCTTCCGCAATTTGTGCGGAAGGTTTTTCATAAAACAATTCTTATGAATTAAGCTTGCTCTTCTGGATCGATCAGACGCATGCCTGCCACCGCTGTTACAGGAAGCGAAAAGGCAATAGCTTGGGCTTTGGTTCGCAGTCCCGCCTGTTCTAAAATGGCCTGAAGAATACGGTTTTTATTTTCACTGCGCACAACAATAAGGACCATTTCTTTTTCCCGCACCAGAGAGACCCCAAGAAATTTTTCTGCCCGCTCCACGCCAGTACCTTTGGCATGAATAACCGTTCCGCCGCCGGCTTTTTGCTCCCGAGCGGCATCCATAATCATGTTGGTGTAGCCTTGGTTGGCGATCACGACCAGAAGTTCGTATTTGGTATCTTTCAAGATACTTTCCTCCCCTTTTTCAAACGCTTGCCCATCGGTAAGATAATACAGAGCCCGCTTTCCCCCGATGGAGCTGAGAGGGACAACAAAAGCGATACCCGTCCCGGGCACGTCGATTTGCATTTGCCGCTCCAACTCCCGGCGGGAGGTCCGCCAGCTTTCATCGGTTACTACGGAAAACAAAACCACTTTTTCGGTTTTTTCCAGACCAAAGGACTCCAACAATTCTCCGCCGGCTGTGCCTGAGGCGGCGGCCGCATAAGCTACATGAATCCCCAGGCTATCATACAACGCCAGAAAAGGTTTGGCCCGGCTGCGGTCAGTGATGGTGACCATAAAAGACAACTCGCTCATAAGAAAAGACCCCCTTTTTACAGCTCAATAATGGCGTCGTCATCCAAAAGGTCAAAGGCATGCTCGGGCGCTAGTTGGCTTTGCCGCCGGAGCGCGCCGCGTTTTTGCAGCTGATAAACCAAACCTAAAATTTGAATCGTAATCAGCGGGGTCATGGCTACCATCGCCACTACGCCGAAAGCATCGGTAACGATATTGCCGCCTACCGCGATGCAAGCGCCTTGGGCAAAGGGCAGCAGAAAAGCGGCGGTCATAGGACCGGAAGCCACGCCGCCCGAGTCAAAAGCAATCGCGGTAAAAATTTTCGGAACACAGAAAGAGAGGCCCAGGGCGATGGCATAGCCGGGAAGAAGCATCCACATAATGGAGATACCGGTGAGCACCCGCAGCATTGCCAAACCCACCGATACCGCTACGCCAATGGACATGCAGGCCCCCATGGCGCCGGCAGGGATGGCGCCGTCGGTCAGCTCTTCTACTTGTTTGTTTAGCACATACACCGCAGGTTCGGCTTTGACAATGAAAAAGCCGATAAGCATCCCAGTGGGGACAATCAGCCAGCGATAAGACAGGGCGGCCATTTGCTGGCCCAGATAGTTTGCCGCTGGCATAAAACCCACATTGGCGCCGGTGAGAAAGAGCACCAAACCAATATAGGTATATACCAAACCTACCGCCATTTTTTTCAAACTGCGATGAGGAAGTTTTAGGCTTATCATTTGAAAAAGGGCGAAAAACAATAAAATCGGCGCCATGGAAAGGGCAATTTCCTTTATGTAAGTGGGCAAACCCACCTGAAAAAGCTGCCACAGTTCGGCGGAGTCGGAGATCTCCGGCAGGACTGGCGAAACATAGGCGCTTTCGTGGGGAAGGTAGATCATCCCTAGAATCAACACTGCTAAAATCGGACCGATAGAGCAAAGCGCCACCAGACCAAAACTATCGTTGGCGGCATGGCGGTCGTTTCGGATGGCGGCGATACCTACGCCCAAAGCCATGATAAAGGGTACTGTCATGGGGCCGGTGGTAACTCCGCCTGAGTCAAAAGCCACCGCCAGAAAGCTTTTTGGTACAAAAATAGTGAGAACAAATACCAGCGCATACAACCCCACCAGCATGGGCGGTAATGGAATACCCAGTAGCATGCGCAATAGAGCAACTACCAAAAAAATGCCTACTCCCACTGCTACGGCCAAAATGATAACTATATTGGGGATGGAGGGAACCTGCTGGGCCAGCACTTGCAAGTCTGGTTCGGAGATCGTAATGATAAAGCCCAGCAAGAACCCCAAAATCACCACCAGCCACAGCTTTTTACTGCCAGTCATGGCGGAGCCAACGCGCTCCCCCATCGGAGTCATGCTGACTTCCGCGCCTAGGGTAAAAAACATCAATCCCAACACAATTAATACTGCGCCCAGCAAAAAGCAAAGCAAAATGCTGGGAGAAATGGGGGCGATGGAAAAACATAAAACCAGAACGATTCCTAAAATGGGCAGCACCGCCTGGAGGGATTCTATCAGTTTTTCCTTTAATTTTCCGGCTGTTGCTCGCAGCACACAGAAACCTCCTTTTATCTTTTTTTATGAAATTCTCCCTTGTTGGAGAAACTGTTTCTATGTATAAACTTTAAAATATAATGTATATTTTTTCGGTCAATTAAAAATCTGTAAGAAATGAATGGTTTCATCCATTATGCAAAAGAATAGATACATTCCTTTGCTTTTTCATGCCGGACAAGACAAAGCAATGTCTCAATTTGCAGTTTAAAAATATGTCTATGTCAGGATAGGTTTATCTGTCATTATCCAATAGCGCACATAATTCCGAAAAGAAAATTCGGTTTTTAGCCGCAGGAAAACGGGAAAATATCGGTGTTTTTCTGTTAAACTTTGATAGTTTCCATGCTGCCAGTTCAGAGAACACCTTCATACTTCCTCCCTAATTTATGAAACACAGGGGCAATCAGGATAGCGGGTTTCATATGAGAGAGGTAGCCGACTAGTTTTGAAACATAGCAAGCAGGGCGGCAGAACAGTCTTTCGGAAAAAAAGGCGAAGGTCCCAGTTTGCCGCATAGGGGTTTTCCCAAAGCCGATATTGGCAGGTTTATTTTCATTTTTTATACATTATAGCACGGTCTATCAGGGATTTCAACCAAAAAAGGATGCCCATTTTTAGGGGGGTCTTAATGGAAAGTCTGATTTTGGCGGAAAATGCGGAAGTAAAGGCAATCTGCTCTTGCAAAAAAGCGGCAAATGGGGTATGCTATGGTGCATGGCGGGGGATGCCTGTTCCCAATACCTTACCTTATTTTAAAGGAGCTTCCCAGTTATGAATTCCACTTTGTTGACCATTCTTCAATGCGCGGCGCTGTCTATGCTGCCGGTGGTAGAATTACGGGGCGCGCTGCCTTGGGCAGTCGCTCATGGATTGGACCCCTGGCTGTCTTATGGACTATGCGTGATATGCAATATGATTCCCATACCATTCATTCTATTATTTATCAATAAAATCCTGGACTGGATGGAGACCACCCGGCGGTTTTCCGGCGTCGCCCGTTGGGTAAAAGAGCATGGACAAAAACGGCAGGGCATATATCATCAATATAAGCTTTTGGGGCTGTTTTTACTAGTGGCAGTTCCTTTGCCGGGAACCGGGGCCTGGACTGGCGCTTTGGTGGCCTCGCTTATGGGATTACGTATGAAACAGGCTGTTCCCACCATTGCCCTGGGGGTGGCGGCGGCAGGAATTCTGGTGCAGCTAGTTAGCCTGGGAGTCGTTTCTGTTTTGGGCTGAGAGCAGACCGCAGGCGCAGTTTGAAATTCGCTGGTTTTTGCTTGACATTTGTGCGGAAATTATGATACACTGCAAAAAATACCAATGTATTTGGCTGGTTGACCGGGTCCCGGCTGGCTGGTTTGATTTCCGAAAGGAGCGCTGCGCGCATGAGCCAATTTGTCATTGTTACGGATTCTTCTTGTGACTTACCTCATTCTATGGCCGAAGAAATGGGGCTGACCGTTGTACCACTCAGTGTACTGGCCGACGGGGTTCGTTATACCAATTATTTGGACTGGAGGGAGATTCCTGCCGGGGACTATTATCAGATTCTTCGGGAGGAAAAGCCTGCCGCCACTTCGGCGGCTAATATGGAGGATTTTCTTCAGGCATTAGAGCCGCTGGTCCAGCAGGGAAAGGATATCTTGTATTTGGGATT
>CATJIY010000063.1 GCA_949740695.1 uncultured Eubacteriales bacterium | reverse complement strand
GGGGGCCCGGTTGACGTTTTCCTATGGAACCAAGCCGCTGAAAAAATGGCTCATTGAGAAAAAGATTCCACGGGACCTGCGAGATGGATTGCCCATCCTTTGCGGTCCGGAGGGGCCTTTGGCGGTAGGGGGGCTGTGGAGTGCGCCGGCGGCGGAAGAAGCGTCTGAAAAGTGGTTGTATTTTTTTTGCTGGAGGAATGAGATATGAACAGAGATCCCGTAGATATGAAAAACGATATGTTGAAAACGCTGATTACCAAAGAGGAATTGATCGCGACGGTAGCCCGGCTGGGCAAAGAGATCTCCCGGGACTATCGGGGGAAAACGCCGGTTTTGGTGGCGGTGCTCAAAGGAGCCTTTATTTTCATGGCGGATCTTGTGCGTCAGCTGGATATTCCCTGTATGGTGGATTTTATGGTGGTATCCAGCTATGGAAAAGGTATGACGACCTCCGGTCAGGTTAAAATTATTAAAGATTTGGACACCAATATTAAAGAAAAAGATGTTATCATTGTAGAGGATATTTTGGACAGCGGCGTAACGTTGTCTTATCTAATCGGCGTATTGCGCCAGAGAGGTCCGGCCTCTATTAAAATCTGCACTTTGTTTGACAAGCCGGAGCGGCATGTTGTGGAGATTCAACCGGAATATCGGGGATTAGAGGTTCCCAATGAATTTATCGTGGGTTACGGACTGGATTACGCGGAGATCTACCGCAACTATCCGGAAATCGCGGTGTTGAAACCTTCGGTTTATTCCGATGAACAATAGGGCGGCATGGGCTGCCAATCCGCCGGGCCTTTCCCGGAAGAAAAAGGAGTGACATAATCTTTGAACAAGAAAAAGGGGAGCGGCCGGGGCGTCGGCCTGTATATCATTTTTTTCGTGGTGCTGCTGGTAACCATCAGTCTTTTGATGGGGGGCGGCAGCGGAACCCCCGCTGTGAACTATACCGACGTGCGGCAGGCCATTTTGCAGGAACAGACCGAAAGTCTGGTAATTGGGGAAAATTCCGTGCTTCTTACCCTGAAGGACGGTTCCCGTATGACCTATGACATCACCAACATGGATTATTTCATGGAGGATCTGGGCAGCGAGATTACCCGTCAGCAAAACGCCGGCGCCTTAAAGGTGGACTATGAGGTGCAGCACTATTCGATCTGGTATTCCTTCCTCCCGTATATTGTCATCATCGTGGTGTTTGGCGTGTTTTGGTTCTTTATGATGAACCGTCAGGGCGGCGGTGGAGGCGGCGCCATGAATTTTGGCAAGTCCCGGGCAAGAATGGCGAACCCCAGCGATCCTCGAAAGGTTACTTTCCGGGATGTGGCCGGCGCCGACGAAGAAAAAGCCGACTTGGAGGAAATTGTAGACTTCCTGAAGGAACCCAAGAAATATCTGGCTTTGGGCGCCCGTATTCCCAAGGGCGTGCTGCTGGTGGGTCCTCCCGGCACTGGTAAAACCTTAATTGCCAAGGCGGTAGCTGGCGAGGCCGGCGTTCCCTTCTTTTCCATTTCGGGTTCGGATTTTGTGGAGCTGTACGTGGGCGTAGGCGCGTCTCGAGTGCGGGATTTGTTTGACCAGGCAAAGAAACATGCGCCCGCCATTGTCTTTATCGACGAAATTGACGCGGTAGGCCGCCAGCGGGGCGCTGGCCTGGGCGGCGGACATGACGAGCGGGAACAGACCTTGAATCAGCTGTTGGTGGAAATGGACGGTTTTGGAAACAACGCCGGCGTTATTGTCATGGCGGCTACCAACCGGGCGGATATTTTGGACCCGGCGTTGCTGCGGCCCGGCCGGTTTGACCGGCAGATTTATATTGGCGTGCCCGATATTCGGGGCCGGGTGGAAATCCTCAAGGTTCATGCCCGTAAAAAGCCTTTTGAGGACGATGTGAGTTTTGACGCCATTGCACGGAGCACAGTGGGCTTTACCGGCGCAGATTTGGAGAATCTGTTAAACGAAGCCGCCTTATTGGCCGCTCGCCGGGGCAAGGATAAAATCGGGCTGAGGGATATTGACGACGCGTTCTTAAAAGTCATTATGGGCAATGAAAAGAAGCATCGGGCGATTACTGAGCGGGAGCGCAAGATTACTGCCTATCATGAGGCGGGTCATGCCTTGACCTCCAGGGTGTTGCCCACCCAGGATCCAGTGCAGCAAGTGTCTATTGTACCTCGAGGCCGGGCGGGTGGCTTTACCTTGAATATGCCCACCGAGGATAAATACTACTCTAGTAAACAGGATATGGAAGAGGAGTTGGTGGTGCTGCTGGGTGGCCGGGTGGCTGAAAAGCTCATTATGGACGATATTTCCACTGGCGCATCCAACGATATTCAGCGGGCCTCGGATATCGCCCGCAAGATGGTCACCAAATACGGCATGAGCGACCGCTTGGGGCCTATCGACTTTTCTGCCAGTCATGACGAAGTGTTCTTGGGTCGGGATTTTGCCACTACCAATCAATTGAGCCAACAGACCGCCGCCTTGATTGACAGTGAGGTCAAGGGCTTGATTGACCGGGCTTATCAGCGGTGTGAGGAAATCTTGCAAGAAAATATGGAGGTTCTTCACCGGCTGGCCCAGTTCCTGTTGGAGAACGAAACCATGGACAATGCCCAGCTGGAAGCCTTGTATAAAGGGGAAGAGCCGCCTGCGCCGGCCGCCCGGGCTTTGGGCAAAAAGCAGGAGGGCGATCAGTCGGCCAGGGAGGCTATGGCCGAGTGGAACGCTGCGGAGGAAGCGCGCAAGACCGAGGAGAAGAAAAAGGCGGAAGCCGCTGCGAAAAAAGCCGCTGAGCTGGCGCAGGAGTTGCAAGCGCCGCCCCCTTCCGGTAATGAGTGTGCGGAAAAGCACAATCAGGACCCGCCTGAGAATCCCCCCCAGTAATTTGTTTGATTTTAGATTCCCGCCGGAGTTCCGGCGGGAATCTGCGTCTAAGAAGAAAAAGGAGGGGATTTTTTGGAGATCTATCTTTCACCGGCGGCGGCCCGAATACAAAGCGGTCTGGAGCAGGCTGGTTTTGCCGCTTATGCGGTAGGGGGCGGATTACGGGACAGCTTGTTAGGGAAAACTCCCGCAGATTGGGATATCGCCACGCAGGCCAGACCCGAGCAGATTCGGGCGGCGTTGCCGGGGGTGGAAGTGCGGAATACCGGCGTGAAGTATGGAACAGTGACCGCTTTTTTACTGGGAGAACGAG
>CATJIY010000062.1 GCA_949740695.1 uncultured Eubacteriales bacterium | reverse complement strand
TGGTGCTGGGTGAGGGAATAGAGCACATAGCTTTGGTCTTTTTGAGGGTTGAGACCGGTTTTTAGCAGCCAGCGGCCATTTTCCCCTTGGCTGATTCGGGCGTAATGGCCGGTGACTAAAAAATCAGCGCCTTCTTCCAGCGCCCGGTCCAATAACAAACCAAATTTCAGAAAGCGGTTGCAGCGAATACAGGGGTTAGGGGTTTTGCCTTCCAAATAATCTTGGGCAAAAGGGCGGATGACGTTTTCTTGAAAGCAAATCTCTCCGTCCCAAGTGAAATGAGATGCGCCAAGCCGCTGACAAACGGCTGCGGCGTCCAGCGCGTCTTGCCTGCTGCCGCAGCCTCCTTTATCATGGAGACGAAGCGTGACTCCGGTGATTTGGTGGCCAGCCTGCCGGGTTAAAAGAGCAGCGGCTGAACTATCCCCCCCGCCGCTCATGGCGATATAGGCGTTTGACATAGTTGAATCCTCCTAATGGGTCCCGCCCGGCGGTTATGGAAGGGGCGCTGAATCATATTGGGCCAGCAGCCCGTCGTTTTGGAGCACTACACAGGAGCCGGTGGGCAGGCTGTACTTTAAATTATCTTGATAAATGCTTTGATACAGATAGTCCCCTACCTGTTCTGGCGTGGAAAACACCGACGCCTGATAGGGAGATTGTGGATTGGTTTTTTCCACCAGTAACAAGCAATCTTTCCATTCGATCAATACCGCTGCGTGAGCAGCAGCCATTCGGTCGTTTGATTGGGTCCAGATGGTCATGAGGGAAACGGGGCCTTGGGCAAAGGAGACGCCTCGGTCTTTCCAGGAGGTTTGTACCGCTTGAAACATCTCTTCCTGGGGTAGATTGGACGGAATGGAGATCGGGTTATACAGAGTAAAATATGCGGCAGTTTCTTCCGAAGAAAAGGCTACAATGGGGAAATTGGCAATGGCGTCATAGTCGCTGTAAAGCCACTGATCTTCCCCCAGTTCCCATTGATCGCTTTCCAGCGGCTCACCGATGGTTAGATATTGCTTTATCAGTTGAAAAGCGGCGATGCGGCAAAGAATATCGCTGTATCGGCGGTTATGGGTTTTGTACCAGCAGCGGGACATATCCGAATAATCGCCGTAGTCTACTACTGGTTCTTGTATCTGTACGAAATCGTCTTGCAGGGTATAGGCAATGCAATCCTCCATAGTTTGGCAAAAATCCTCCACCCAGGAAAAAAAGATATCCAAGGCGTCTTTCTGTATTCCAGCTTGTTCCAGTATTTGCCGCACCTGTTGGCGAGAGGTTTTTCCCGCCAGATTGGAGTAAAGCAATCCAGTTTCCGGCGGAGAGAGGTTGGGGGATTGGCTGGTTTGTTTGCCGGCAGGTTTGGATTGGGTCAAATCCGGTTGCGTAAGATCCATGGGAGAATCCGTTTGTTCTTGCAGGCTTACCGGCGCAGTTCCACAGGCAGAAAGCAACAGTAAAGCAATTAAGCAGACAAAAATCCATCGTTTCATAAAAGATCCTCAAAAGAAAAGCGGGACGGGCTGAAGCCCGCCCCGCGAAAAACCTATGATTGAAATGCAGAAAAAAGAGGGAACAGTGGATTGGACCTTTAATCTTCGTCCTCTTCTTCCAGTTCTTCGACTAACTCAGACAGATCAAATTCCAGATCTTCGCCACAAGCGGGGCATTTCATGCCGCCCTTAGCCAAGACGTCTTCATCTACGATGATTTCTTCCTCGCAGGTGGGACAGGTCATTTGATAAAGCACGCCATCTGCATCAAGATCTTCGTCATCCTCATCTGAGTCGTCCTCATCGTCCAATTCTAGGACCTCCAAGATTTCGCCAAGATCTTCATCCATATCGTCTAAATCCTCGTCAATAGCATCTAGGGCGTCCTCCATGTCATCCATAGCGTCGTCCATGGCATCCATGGATTCCTCCAGCAAATCCATTTCTTCGTTAATGGCTCCCACTTCATCGTCCAAGTCAGCCACGCTGAGGGCAATTTCATCCAGGGTTTCCACGATGGCGGAAAGCAGTTTGCCTTCATTGGTGGTCTGGTCAATGGCCATACCTTCCAGCAGTCCCTTGAGGTAAGCGGTTTTTTCAGTAATCGTCATAATCGATTCTCCTTTCCTCTTGTACGGAGGGCGGCTGAAAACCACCCTGTGAGCGGATATGACAGTTTTGGGCTCTGCGTTAACAGATCTAGCGTATCAGCTGGCGAATATGAACGTTTACTCTTTGGAACGTTCCAGATATTCGCCAGTGCGGGTATCAATGCGGATTTTTTCTCCTTCGTTGATGAAGAGGGGAACACGAACGGTAGCGCCCGTTTCTACAGTGGCGGGCTTGGTAACGTTGGTAGCAGTGTCGCCCCGAACGCCTGGCTCGGTGGCAGTGACCACCAGATCTACAAACAGGGGCGGCTCAATGCCGAACACGTTACCCTTGAAAGACAGCACCTTACATACCATATTTTCGGTGACAAACTGGAAACTATCCCCCAACTTATCGGCGTTCAAAGGCATTTGTTCATAGGTTTCGGTATCCATGAAATAATAAAGATCACCGTCCTGATACAAATATTGCATATCCCGGCGTTCGATGACCGCCTCCTCAAATTTGTCGGTGGGGTTAAAGCTGCGCTCTACCACTGCGCCAGTGATGACATTGCGGTATTTGGTACGGACGAAAGCCGCGCCTTTTCCCGGTTTTACATGCTGGAACTCTACTACTTGGAGCACCTGTCCGTCCATTTCAAAAGTTTTTCCGTTTCTAAAATCGCCTGCGGTAATCATAAGCTGATTGGCCTCCTAAAAATTTTATACTGCTCAATAAAAGTAGTTTACACGATATTTCCCAAAGTTGCAAGTTAAAGTATGCACAAATCCTTGGGAAATGCGGTTAAATTCTGTTTTTTCTCTCCATCCAGATAAATCATATCCTCAATTCGCACTCCAAACCGGCCGGGAAGGTAGATTCCTGGCTCCATGGTGATGACGTTTCCTGATTGAAAAGCACGGGGGTAGCTCCAGGAGGCGCGGGGTTCCTCGTGAATATTTAGTCCCACGCTGTGACCCAGTCCATGACCGAAATAATCGCCGTAACCTTCAGCTTTGATGATATCCCGAGCAGCGGCGTCTACTTCTATGCCAGTAGCGCCCACGCTTAGGGCTTCGATGCCTGCCAGCTGCGCACGAAGCACGATGTTATAGATTTTTTTCATTTCGTCGGTGACATACCCCAAGGCAAAGGTTCGAGTCATATCGCTGTGATAACCGGCCACCATAGCCCCAAAGTCGATCGTGATAAAGTCGCCGGTTTCCAGTTTTTTTTCGCTGGGGACGCCATGAGGCATGCTGGTCTTTGGACCGGAAATTAAAATGGTGGAAAAAGACACCCCGGTACTGCCTAGACGGGACATGCGGTATTCCAGTTCAGCCACCAGCTCACGTTCGGAGACTCCCGGCTTGATGAGCGGTAAAGTTTCTTGGAGGGCCTGTTCGGCAATACGCTGGGCGGCAGTGATATGTTGAATTTCTTCTTCTTCTTTTACTTCCCGCAGCAAGGAGAAACCGTCTCTGGCAGGCTCTAGCTGGCAGGGCAGGGTAGATTCATACCGGCGGAAGTCGCTAACCCGCATGGCGCGATCCTCAAAGAGCAGTTTTTGCAGTCCTTCCTTTTTACAAAGGGCCGCGGCGCAGGCGGGATATCCCTGTTCAGGCTGAGACACTTGATAGCCCAAAGGGGAAACCGCATTTTCTACTGCTTCAATGTAGCGGGAATCAGTGTGGCAAAAGCCTTTCCCGTCAGCGGTGATCAAAACCATGCCTTCCAGCCCTACAAAGCCGGTAGCGTAGCAGAGGTTTTCTTCCTCGGTAATCAACAGGCCGTCACAGCCTTTTTCCTTGGCCAGGGCGGCCAGTTTTTCCAGTCGTGTCATAGGGGCGACCTCCTTTTTTATTTTTGATATTTAGAAGGTAAGCTTTGTTCTGGGATCTGGGACCTGCGGATAACTTCCCCAGAAGCCGGGATTTTAAGACAGAAACTGCTGATAGGCTCGGCCCACCGCATCCACGTCCAGACAGATGATTTGGTCGAAGGAATAGCGGGAAAGAAGATCATGGACAAATTGACAGCCGAGATAATAGCCGACGTCACTGTGCCCGTGATACACCACCCAATCGCCAAAATAACGTTGACTGGCGGGGGTCATGGTGTGCCGGTCACGGTCAAAATCGGCCTGAATCTCTTTCAAGTGATCCTGGCACCATTGCCTCCAGCCGTTTTTGTCCTGATGGTAATAGTTACAATCTCCCACCAGCGCCTGTTCAAAATACATGGCGACGCCCTCGGTAAACAGTTGCCAGAGGAAGCGGTCTGCCTGATTGGAAACGGGCCGTTTCAGAACGCCATATTGCGCATGATAGATATGACCAAGCTCATGATAGATCAAACCCCGCATATCATCGATTTCGCACCAGTTCAGCTCCATGATTTTTTCGATGCCCAGCAGAATCATGTTTTGTCCATGATACTGGGTCGCCCAGCCTGCGCCGTTGCAAAGTCCTAGATAGAAAATGATCTCCACGTCCAGGCTTTTGCCAAACCGGTGGGATACAAGCTGTTCCAGATTTTCGGTTGTACGGCGGAAAGCATCGTGGGCCTTCTCCCGCAAAACGCCGTTGGACGCGACGGCGTTGAGCACAGGCAGATAGTCGGCTTCCCAGGTGAACCCGCCGGTTTGCAGGCAGCTTTCCATATCGGAGAGAAACAGGGAAGAATCGCAGGGAAGCAGGGCGTCGATATAGGCTTTCCACTTTTCCAAACAAAAGGCGGGCCCTTCATATGCGGAAAGCAGGGCGGGATAGCTGTCAATCATTTTCATGGCCGTCCTCCAGAAATCATGACAAATTCGCCGCCGCCTGATAGGCGGCTTTCATGGCCAAGGCGTCTTCAGCCTGAGTGCCTGCCGATTCGCAGATTACCCGAGGCGTCAGCTTTTTTTCCGCCAGCAGGCGGGCCAGGGGGGCAAAGTCCGGGCCGTATTCGGTATCGGCAAAAGTGAGGTGGCGGACCTCGCCTTTTTGGGTGTATTCAATTTTGCTGAAGTGGGCGTGAAAAACTTCAGCCCGCTCCCGGCCCAGCTGATTTTCCATCAGGTCCAGCAGGGCGGCCATGGCTTCGTAATTGTTCATTCCGCCTTGGCTGCGGGCGTTTAAATGGCCAAAGTCGATACAGGGCAGCAGTCGGGAATCCAACTGGCAGAGCTGAATCACCTCCGGACCGTCTCCCAGCACATTGACCTTACCCATGGTTTCCACACAAATGCGCACATGGTCCAGCCCGGCTCGTTCTAAAGCGGAGAGGGCTTCTTTTAGATTTTGGCGGGTATGGTCCATGGCCTCTTCTCGAGTTAGTCCGGAAAGTCCGCCGCAGTGGACCACGATCCGGTCGCCCCCCAGATAGTCGGCCGTTCGGGCCGACTGGAGGATATAATCCACGTTTTTTTCCATCCGCTCCGGATCGACGCCTGAGAGGTTGATATAATAGGGGGCATGAAGAGACATAACAATGCCTGCTTCCTTTGCGGCGGCGCCGATGGCCCGGGCGGTATCTTCTCCTACATTGACCCCGCGGCCGCAGGAATATTCATAACAGTCCAGTCCCAGTTTTTGTAGCCAGCCTGGGGCGTGGACGCTGCCCTTATAAACCCGGGTAAAGCTGTCGCTGTTCCCGGCCGGGCCAAAAAGCGGTTGATTCACAGTTCACGGCCTTTCTTTGCGAAACGGCAACTCAGCAAGCCGCCGTAAGGAAAAATACCAAAGATCAGTGTCGGTAGACTCTACCAAAACGGCTTGACAGCCTGCCCGGCGCGCGCCCCAAACATCAGTAAAAATCTGGTCGCCCACCATTGCCAGGTGGGAACAAGGAAGGCCCAAGGTTTCTTCCGCCCAACGAAAGCCGCCAGTAAAGGGTTTTTTCGCCAGATTGCGCCAAGGCAAGCCCAACTGTTTTCCAAAGGCTTCTACCCGCCAGCCCCGGCGGCTGTTGGAAAGCAGACAGAGAGCCACGCCAGCCTGGCGAACCTGGGTCAGCCAGGCCAAAACAGCGGGTAAAGGCTGATCTTGATGGGTAGGCATCAAGGTTCCGTCAATATCCAGCAATAGGCCTTGAATATGCCGGCGCCGGAGTAGTTCCGGCGTAAGCCTGGTCACATCAGGTATAAACAGATGGGGATAGGGCAAGGGCATAGCAATCCTCCAATCAAAGGCGGAAGGCGGATAATATTTTGGCATGACAGCCGCCCAGCGGCCATAGAATACCAGAGAACCACCCGGCGGTAGGCGAGGTTTTTTCTTTATTATAGCACATTCGCCGGGAAACTGACAAGAGGTGAACCGATCATGCCGGAAAAAACAAAGACCTATCTGGCGGTAACCGCTCAAGACGCCCGTTTGGGAGAGGGATTGGGACTGCCCTGCGTCTGCCTATATTACCGCATTGGAGAAAACGGTAGCTTACAACGGGCGCAGCTGCCGCTCACCGGGCGGGGAGGACTGTTGGGTATCTATGACGGCGGCGGTTTGGCCGCCGCGCAGCCGGAAAAACTGGCGCGAGATATTCAGGCGGAGTGCAGCCGCCGGGGATTCGGCGGAGTAGTGCTGGATTTTTCTCCTGCCGCCGATCAGACAGCCGCGCTGGAGGGGTTGTGCGCCGCGTTGCGCCGGCAACAGATCCGAATCTTCCTGCCGGAAAATCTGGCCAATTTAGGCGGCGAAGGGGCGATAGTGATTGCGCCCGCCGCAGTGAGCGGCGGGTCTTTTGCCCAGATGTTGGAAGCGCTCATTGGCCGGTATGGCGCGGAAAATTTATGTTTGGATTTGGTGCGGGGGGGCAGTGATTTTCCGATGCCCTCTTATGACCCAGATGGGCGGCCTCTGGCGGCAGCCGAGTTTGCCCAACTGCGGGAAACCTATCAGCCACAGAGCTTTTTCTCTCCTCAGTTGTGCGCTAAATATTTTACTTATCGCAAACAGGATGGAACCGCTCATTTTGTCCTGTTTGATGACGCTGATACCGCTCACCAAAAGCTGGAGGCCATTACCGCCGCCGGAGTAGGGTATGTGTTTTTGCTCTATAGCGAGTGGGGACGGGAGATCAAGAGCTTAACAGGAAGATAAGCCGCCCGTACAAAGTGCGGGCAAAGGCAACCATGCGCCCCAGCATCCGCTAGTTTTTCGGAGGCGGGCGAACAGATTCGGACCCCATTCCGGAGAGATTTTTTCTCTTAGACAGCCCCAAAGCTGTTTCTTTTCTGGAAATGGCTAGAAAGAGAGGGACTCAGCGACGCCCTTTTCGCAGAAATTTTCCACCCCGATAACTGGTTTGGAAGCCGTCTTTCATAGCGACGCCCCCGTTTAGAACGATATGGCGTACCCCTTGGGCCAGCTGAATGGAGTCCAGATAGGTAGCCCGAGGAGCGATGATTTTAGGGTCAAAAACGGTGATATCGGCGGCCAGACCTTCTTTTAGCCGGCCTCGGTCGGTAAGGCCGATCATATCCGCCGCTTTGGAAGTCACCCGGCGAACCGCCTCCTCTAAAGAACACAGATGATGTTCCCGAGCCAGTCGGAAGAACTCCACAATTGCGCCGTAATTTCGGGGGTGGGGCCGGCCGGGAACCTTGGCCGGGTCGCCAGAGTAGGCCGAGCCGTCGGTACCAATGCCGATATCCTGCTTTAAGAAATACAGCATATCTTGCTCGTTCATCACGAAAAAGATGCAACTAGCCTGGCCTTGCGTGCGCACCAGAACCTCAGCTGCCGCTTGGGCGTAGTCTTCGGTGTGGAGCAGCTCCTCGGCCACATAGCGCAGGGTTTTTCCCACGATCTCCGGCCAGAAACCGGCATCGCTGCTGAACAGGCAGGTCTCAGCTCGTTCGGCGTTAAAATAGTGGGTTCGGATGCCCTCAATAACTTCCTGCCGGCGAGGGCCTTGCAGGAAGCTTACCACTGCGTGGCCGCCGCCTTCCTGGCTCCATTTGGGGCAGCGAATGGTCAGGCTGGTGGCCGAAGCGATATAAGGATACATATCGGCGGTGATAGTGATTCCTTCTTTGCGGGCATCCTCCAGCTGCTGCCACACTTGGGGAGCAGAGCCGTGAACCCGGAAGTTATCCACTTTCAAATGGGAGACATGGACATGAGCGCCTGAGGCGCGGCCCACGCTGAGCAGCTCTTCGATGGCGTCCTGGATGTTCATCCCTTCATTGCGCATGTGGCAGGGAATTAAACCATCAAATTGCTTGACAACTTTGCCCAACTGACGCAGCTCCTCCGAGCTGGCAAAAAAGCCGGGAGAATATTCTAAACCCAGAGACATGCCCCAAGCGCCCGCTTCCAGATCCCGGCGCAGAAGATCCCCCATTTTTTCCAGCTCTTCCGGGGTAACCTGTCGGTCCTCATAACCGATAACGCCGGCCCGCAGGCTGCCATGGCCTACTAGCATAGCCAGGTTGGTGCCCATTTTCTTGCCGCTGGTTTCAAATTTGGTGACAAAGGCATCGAAGGAAGGGCTGTACCAGCCGGCCTTGGCGTCCATATCACTGTGGGCGGTTTTCATCCGTTCCGGAAGGGCGGGGAAGGGACTGTAGCCGCATTGTCCGGCTACTTCGGTGGTGACGCCTTGATAAAGTTTGGCTGCGCCGCTGTCATCCAGCAGGAAAGCGGTGTCCGAATGGGAGTGGGCGTCAATAAAACCGGGAGCGACGGCCAGGTCATGGGCATCCAGCTTCTCTTTGGCAGATAGGCCGGACAGATCGCCAATGGCAGTAATTTTCCCATCCCGAACGGCCACATCCGCCGGGAATCCGAGTTTGCCGGTGCCATCCACCACAGTACCGCCGTAAATAATGATGTCTTCCATTGCAGTTTCCTCCATACAAAACAGGCGGACCCGCCCCCGCCGGGGGACGGGTCCTGAGCGAAAGGGACAATGCCCTTATGGTACAGTAAAAGGCTAGTTATTATGTCCGAACAAAGCGTTCCGGCGCCGGTCCAGAGCCGAGTAGGTCAACTGGCCCAATAGGCCGCAGGAAAGTACCTCCCCGATTCCTACAGTGAGCATTATCCAGAAGATGCCCGCCGGCAAGCCATAGGCATATTTCAGCACCCAGGGGACGATCAGAATATTGCTGAGGATGGGCGGAAAGCAGGCCAGCCAGCGGTTTTTTCGAAGCAGGCGGGTTCCAACAGCGCCGATCAAGGTGGCAAGACTGCCAAAGATTACATCCCAAATAACCGCTCCGGTGAGCAGATTTGCCAACAGACACCCAACGAATAAGCCGGGTACCGCTGCAGGCAAAAAGCAAGGAAGGATGGTCAGCGCTTCGGAAAACCGCAGCTGGATATCTCCCGAGGCAAGTCCCAAGGCATTTGCCAGCCAGGTCAGCGCCACATAAAGGGCGGCGATTAGCCCGCTTTGGGCGAGAAAGGTAGTTTTGCTTTGTTTCATGGTTCATTTCTCCTTTGTAGGGCGCGCGAAAGCCGCCCCTAGTTTTGTTTTTGGTGAGGAATTTTCGACTCACCGGCGCGGCAAAGATCTCGCCCCCGCGCCAAGGCGAATGTTTTAGCACCAGGACTTTCCGGCGCTTTTCACAGCATAACATGAAAACAGGCTGCGGTCAAGGCGGCGGATTCTTTTTTTGGCGTTATTGGGATAAGATATTTATAATAGGAAGAAGGGAAAAATAAGAACGCAAAGTGGGCGCTGTTGAAAAACAGACCGAACGACTTGCTGAAAAGGCTTTGGGAGACCGTGGATGGGGGATTGCCGTCAGGCGTATTCGCACAAGTCAATCAGAGCTTTTCCAGCAGATTCCATTTCCCCGGTCATTTCCCCCGAAGTTTTTTATAAAAGCCGGCCTATAATGAACAAAAAAGCGAGAGGACGGGAAAACCATGGCCTTGCAAACAAAAAAACGGCCGCTGCATGCCCAGGAGGAAGAAGGACAGGAAGTAGTCAAGCGTCTGCGGCGGCTGGCTCGGATGATGGGAAAACGAGCCGCTGCTCTGTCCAAGCGGGTTGGGCTGAACCAATTACCGGCGGCTGGAATGGGAGCGGTGTTTGCTGCTGCTGCGGTATCTCCAGGGATGCAGCCTTTTGGCGCGGCGTATGTAGCGGCATCAGGACATCCGCTGGCGGCTGCCGCGGGAGCCTTTTGCGGGTATTTACTGGCTAGCGGGACCGAAGGTCTGGTTTATGGAGCGGCGGCTACTGTAGTTCTAACTTGCCGGATGGTGCTGGAGGGGACGGCGGCAGCCAAAAGCCGGGGCTTTTTTCCTTTATGCGCCGCTTTGGCGGTGGGATGCACGAAAGGCGTGGTGTTGCAGGGCGGGCTGAGAAGTTTTGGATTGTTGCTATGCGAATGTCTGTTATGTTTCGGGTTTGGGATTATGATGCGAGAGGCGCGGGAGGTTCGTTCCCCCTTGTGGACTTGGGGGCGGCTTACTGCCGCTTTAGGGACGCTGCTGGCCGCTTTGCCGCTGCGGCTTTGGGGAATTTTATCTCCGGCTCGAGTGGGAGGTATTTTTTTGACCTTGGGCGCGGGCTGTTTTGGCGGAGGCGCGGTTGGCGCCTGTGTGGGTGCGGTTTTTGGCGCTAGTCTGGATTTGGCCCAGGGACAAGGGCCGCTGCTGGCCTTGTGCTGGAGTTTTTCTGGTTTGGCCGCCGGTTTGGCGGGCAAAAGGGAGCGGCTGCCTGCCGCTTTACTGGGCTGCGCCGCCTGCGGACTGACCTGTCTGTGGCTGCAATCTTCTCCTGGGGCTAGAGAAGGGCTGATGGAGTGTTTTTTGTCGGCATCGGTGTTGGTGCTTCTTCCGGAAAAGTGGACGGTGGGGTTGGCCGCCGCTTTTTCTGGCGCCAGCGCTGGCTTGGAGCGAGGTAGAAGACCTTCGGCTGGAGGACAGGCCCTTGCAGGGCTTTCGGACGCGGTGGCCCAATTAGGAGCGGCGATGGAATCTCTTTGGCAGGGAGGGGCCAAAACGGAAAACGACCTGGGCCGGGTGTATCGAACCGCTTGTGAAACTGCCTGCCGCACCTGCAAACGACGGGAGGACTGCTGGCAGGAGAATTACGGTGACCTTCAGCGGATGCTGGCAGGCGCGGCGGTCAAGTTGCGGGAGAATCATCAACTGGAACCCGAGCAGCTGCCTTCCTGGTTTACCGCACGGTGTTTGCGGCCCCGCCGGTTTTGCGGCGCTATTAACGACGCGTATCGAACCGCTCTTCGCCGGCAGGCTCTGCAAAATCAGGAGCGGGCTGTTCACCGGTTGATGAGCCGCCAGTATGAAAGTTTGGGGGCTTTGCTGGAAGGCGTGGCCGCCCGGTCAGCTTTTGGTCCGGAATACGACGCCGCTCTGGAAGGCCGGGTGCGCCGGGTCATTCGGGCCTATCTGCCGCGGGCAAGGACTACGGTATGTCTTACTGGCGGGCGGCTCCAGATTGATTTATTGCTGCCTAAAAACAGTCCGGAGTTGGCAGGGGATCACACCGCTATGGTGCGATCGCTGCAAGGGGCGCTGGAGGTCAAGTTGTTGCCGCCGGTTGTGGTGGACAGTGCACAGGGCGGGCTGCTTCGTATCCGTCAACAGGAGGCGCTGGGCCTGCGGGCCTATGCCGCCGTTCAGAAAAAAGAGGGTGAGGACCAATGCGGCGATTGTTATCTGACCCTTCATACGGACGATGGTCGAGGAATTCTTTTGCTGTCTGATGGCATGGGTACCGGAGAACAAGCGGGACAGCTTTCTCAACGAGCGCTGGAATTGGTGCGCAGCTTTGTACAATCTGGATGCGGTCTTGCGGAGAGCACCGCCGCTGTTTTGCCAGTGCTGGCAGCGCGGTTTGAGGAATGGGGATTTGTGACTTTGGATTTGGCGGAAATCAGTTTGTTTACTGGCAAGGCAACCTTATTAAAATATGGCGCGGCTCCTGGCTTTTTGTTGCGGGAGGGGCGGCAGACTCGTCTGGAAGCCCGGGCGCTGCCCGCAGGACTGGAGCCTATGGACGGAGAGCCGCCCGCCTTGCAACTGCGGTTGCGGGCCGGGGATCGGCTGGTGTTGCTTTCTGACGGCGTATGGGAGAACCAGCGGACCCAAGATTTATTGCGGGAAAACGCGCAGATGGATGGACAAGCTTTGGCCAATTTGCTGGTGGGAGCGGCCAGCCGGGGCGGAGAAGACGATCGAACGGTTTTGGTGGCAGATTTGATCGGAATGGAAGAACTAGAGGATGATGAAGGGGAAGCGCTTGACGCATAACCGGCTCACACTTGGCTATGCTAACCATATCGGCGGCGGCCGTCTGGGCAGGTAATGCGCCGATGAACAGGCGTTTGGCAGATAGCGTAAAAAACGCAAGGCTTACAAGCAGGAGGCGGTTTGATTTGGTGGGGAAAAACGAGGACCGGCAATTGAAAACGCCGGAAGATATGCTGGCGTTGGCCGAAGAGCTGGCAGCCCGGCACCCGATTCGGGCAGTTCATGTGGTGAATCGCCGTTCTTGGACGGGGTGGCTGGGGTATGGCCTTTGGTTTTTGGGCGGCGCTGGAACTGCGAGTCTAGTGTGGTGGCTGAGCTTTTTATAAGGCGGCAAAGTCTTTTTGGATGGATTTATCTAAAGGATGTGTGGAGCGGCGGGCAGAATAAAAAAACGGCGCGAGAAAAGAGCGGCGGAGCCTTTTTGCAGGCTTTCGCCGTTTTTTGTGCGAGAGTGGTTGGAGAGGAATCAGAAAGACCGGACGTTTTTACGTCCGGTCTTTTTTACAGGCAAGGAAGAGTTCCTTGGAAAATTCCCGAGAAAAGAGATAAGATGGGGGCATCACACGAAAGGAGGATGCTGTTTATGGCTATCCAGAATGAGACGACTTATCAGAATTTCATTGATCAGGAGCTGGCCGAAGCCTCCGCTACCGAGTGGATGGCGGCAGGCGAGGGACAAGTTCGCTACGGAGAGGGCAAGGAGGTGGAGATTGCTACCCTGAGTACTACTGGTTTGGGGGATTATGATAACACAAAAACCGACGGTTCGGCTTATCCTTCCGGAGCGGTGACCAGCAAATGGAAGAGCCACACCATGGGGATGGACCGGGGCGTAAAGTTCGCTTTAGACCGCACGTCGCCCGAGGACATGGCGTTTCCCGCGACGGTGGAGAATGTTATTCGCCAGTTTGCCCGAACCCAGTTGGCCCCCGAACAAGACGCTTACCGAATTCATCGGTTATACGCGCTGGCCGAGGCCGACGCCAAGTATCAGGCGACCCATGTGCTGACCTATGACGAGGCCGCAGAGGATATCATCGAAAAGCTTTGCGAATTGGCGCAGACATTGGAAACCGACAGCCAGCGAACCGGCGGATTTGTGGCGCTGGTGGCGTCCAATCTGAAAACTAAGTTTTTGAAAGGATCGACGGACACTTATAATAATGTGACGTTTGAACAGCAGGTGGAAATCAACGGAGTGATCTATTCCCATGTAATGATGGTCAACGATTTGCCTTGTATCTTTGTGCCGGCGGGGCGGATGAACACTGTTATCAGCGTTCAGACCGGACGGGGAGATCAGGCGGCCGGCGGTATCCAAAAGGGGGAAAACGCCAAATCCATCTGTGCCTTGGTGACGGCCGTTGACGGACCGCTGGCGCTCTCTAAAATTGACAGTCTGAAGCAGTTTGGCCCGGCGGAAAACCAGTTGTTTGACGGGACGGCTATTCAGGCGCGGTATCTTTACGACCTGGTGGTGCCTGAAGATAAGGTGGTCTCCATTGGCGCGCTGGTAGCCAAAGAATGAGCCTTCGCTATGAGAATGGGGGCCGGGAACGAGTCTTAAAGCAAGGCTTGGCACTGGCTGGCCTGGAGGAAGCGCCTGAGGCTGAAATCATTTTGGATGGGCTGGCGGCGATGGCAGCGGCCTGGTGCGGCAGGGAGGATATCCCTGCCGGAATGGAATGGGCGCTGGCAGTGCTGCTTTCCCGTCAATTGAAAGGGCAAGCAGAGCGGCCGGTAACTCAGGTAAAGCGGGGGGATACCGCTATCACCTATGGAGAGGGACCAGGCGGATTGGAGCTGGTCAAGTTGCTGCTGGCGCCCTTTGTCCGCCTTGGAACGCCAAAGGAGGAGAATCGGTATGGATGAGGGTGCTTTGCTGGCGGCGACCATGACCGACCAAGCGACCATCACCCGGGAAGTGTGGTCTGGAAACGGCTATCGAACCCAGGTGATTTATCGGGGATTGGCTTGCGCCCTTTCCAGAGCGCCTCAGTCGGTGACGCCGGGCTTGACGGGAGAATGGGCGGAGCTGATTGAGAGTGGAAGCCGGATGATGCTTTTTTTCCCGGCGGGAACGATGATCCAAGCGGGAGACCGGGGAGAGATCTTTCGAGGAGGAAGGATTTTTCGAGGGATATGCGGCGCTTGTATGCCCTATTCTTCCCATTGTCAGACGGCATTTTTGTTGCAGGAGGTGGAACTGGTATGATTGGATTGCAACAATTTAGCCGGGGGCTGGCCGAGTATCTTGCGGAAAAAACAGGAGCGGCGGCTTTTTCCGGTCGGGTGGAGCATCCGGTTTATCCGGCCTTAACTGTAGAAGCAGAGGACCGGAACACGATTGTTTTAGCAGGCGGACGGCAGATCCAGCGGGAGCTGGCGGCGACGGTGGCGTGTTATCCTTCCCGCAGACGGGGAAGAGAGGAAGGACAGGATTTGGCCGGAAAAGTGATGGAGGCGGTGATACCGGGATTCATCATATGCGAACGGGGATTTTGTCCAGAAAATTTAAAAATTAGCCGGGAAGAACAGGAAATTTATCGAGTGACGTTTGACGTGACATTTTGCGATTTTCCAGAAAACTGGCGCAAGCCAGTAGGCGGCGGAGAACGCATGGAGCGGCTGTCTCTGCGGATCTGCCGGGGGAAGGAGGAGAACTGATGGGATTGCCTCAGATCATTATTCGGTTTAAGACGGCGGGGGGAACCGCTCTGCGCCGGAGCGCCCGGGGACAGGCGGTGCTGTTGACATCCGGCGGGAAACTGGAGACCAGAAGCTTTTCCAGGCTGGAGCAGGTTCAAGACCTGCGGGAAAGCGACTATGAGTTGGTGCGGTTATGTTTTTTAGGGCATCCGGCCAAGGTGCATCTGACGACTTATGAAGCGGGTCAGGAGGCACAGGGGTTGGCGGAGGCCAGCCGGCTGGCCGAAGGAGGATGGATGTGCGCCCCTGATATGAATCCAGCGGTGATGACCGACTTTATCAAAGAACAGCGGGAGCAGGGACGGCCGTTGCGGGCGGTGGTTTCCACAAAGGGAAGCCCGGACTGCGCGGGAATTGTGAATTTTACTGCTGAGGGGATCAAAATCCGGCTGGACAGCCAGCCCAAAAGCATTTCCGCGGCCAGATACGGCGCGAGGATTGCCGGGATTCTGGCTGGACTTTCCCTACGGGAGAGCGCTACCTATTACGCTCTGCCAGAGGCGGAAGAGTTTTCACCTAATGTCAATCCAGAAGGGGAGGTGGACAAGGGCCGGTTGATCCTGGATAGGGGCGGCGGAGGAATCCGTTTAGCCAGAGCGGTAACCAGTCTGGTAACGCTACGTCACCCTGGGGACAGCGCTTTTCAGAAAATCAAGATCACTGAGGGTGTGGATTTGATTCGGGCAGATATCCGAAACGCTTTTGAAAGCGAATATGTTGGCAAGGTATTGAACGATTATGATTCTAAGCTGCTGCTAGTCACTGCGATTAACAGTTATTTTTCCGGTCTGGAGGGCAGCGTTTTGGACACAGGCAGAAAGAGCAGGGCCAGCGTCGATTTTGAGGCCCAGAAGGCTTGGCTGGAAAGCCGGGGCGTGGATACCGAGCGGATGAGCGACACCGCCATTCTTTCGGCTAATACAGGAAGCGAGGTTTTTCTTCGGGCGGAGGTGCGGTTTGCTGACGCGATGGAGGATTTGACCTTTGAGATTACCATGTAAAGGAGGGAAATTATGGCGGTTTTGAGCGCAAATCGAGTACTTTCTGGTTCTTTTGCGGAGATATGGGTGGATGGAAGCCGGATCGCGGAAGCCAGCGGAATTCAGCTTACGGTTCAGCTGATTCGGAGCGACGTGCAGATTGGCATGGATGTGGACTCCAAAATCATTGGATGGCGGGGAGAAGGACAGTTGAGGCTGCGGCAGGGATTCAGCCGGTTTTTTGATGTAATCGAAAGCGCGGGAAGCGGAAAAGATGTGCGGGTAACCATTACTACCGCGCTGAAGGACCCGGACAGCGTGAATGGAGAGGAAGAGCGGTACAGCGTAGATAATGTGGCGCTGGAAACCTTGCCTTTGGTGAATTATGCAGTGGGCAAGGTGAACGAGCAGGTGATTCCATTTCGTTTTTTGCCTGGAGATTTGAAGCAGCTTTCGGGTATTCGGGTTACTGAGGTGGCTTAATGAGTACGGCGGAACAATGGGCAGGCGCGCTGAGCGGAGAAAATGGGGAAACCTTTTCGCTGCGATTTGAACGGATGGGCCTTTCGGCTGATTGCCGCACGTTGCGAGCGGACGAGGTCGAGGAATGCCGCCGGATGGGCGGAGAGCGGGGCATGCGGTACGCCCTTTATCTGGCTTGCGGACAACTGCGGCAAGCGGGAGAGCAACTGAGGCAGCAAGGGGAACTGATTTCGGCCTTTGATATTACGCAGCGGTTGCGCTATGCCGACGCAGTGGCGGCTGGGGCGGCTATCCTGACGAGAAGCGGCGTGTCGGAGGCTAGAGTGATCCTGGAAGATGGGGGGCAGAGCCAAGCGCTGAGAATTCCCCGGCAGTCGGGCATGGCACTGGAGGAAGGGCTTCCGGAGGGGATGGGGAACCCTTTTGAAAGCCGGGCGGGCCATTCAATCAACTGGATAGATATGGAACAGATGGCTAGAGATTTCGCCGATCGGTTGCGGGCGGCGGAAGGAAACCGGTAGGCGGGGAGGACGCGATATGGCGGGAAATACCAGAACGGTGATTTTGCAGCGGGGAGAAGAGGAGCGATTGCAGCTGGCGGTAAACCCCAAAAATATGGTGATTTCAAAACCGCAGAATACCCTGAGCTATACCACGATTTTGGGTGAAACGGTAAACGCTGCTCGGGGCGGCGGATTGGCTCAGGTAACTTTGGAGACCTTTTTGCCCAATGAGAACTCTCGGTTTTATCAGGGGACGGCCCCGGCTCAGGCGTTGGCTATGCTGCGGCGGTGGCAGGCCCAGGGGGAGCCGGTGCGGCTGTTGATTTCGGGAAGCGAACTGGGACAGCTATTTTTCATCTGCGGATTGGAAGAGCGGCTTACCGAAGGGGACTGGGACGTGGGGGTTGCTATTGTTCTAAAGGAATACCAATACGCCTCTTTGGAGCAGTCTGACCAAATCGCCCGGCAGAGCGCCGGCGGACTTGGTTCTAGGCCGGATCAGAGGGTCCGGCGGGAGACTTATATCACAGCGGGCGGCGAGGATCTTTGGACAATTGCCCGGCTGTTTTTGGGAGACGGAAGCCGCTGGCAAGAGATCGCAGCCCGCAACGGCATCAGCGATCCTCACAATTTGCCCCAGGGGAAGGAGCTGTATCTGCCATGAGAGTTTGGCTGGAGGATCAGGAGATTACCGGGCTTTGTATTCAGACGGTGATTGACAAAGATATTGACGGGGCGGGAGCCCAAGGGGAAGTTACGCTGGTATGCGCTCCCATGGACAGCCGATTGCCGCGGTTGCATCCAGCTTGCGGACAGTGGGTAGTGATTCGAGAGGCGGAGAAAGCGGGTGAGGAGCTTTTTTCTGGAAGAGTGGAGCGGGTAAGCTATGACGCTGGGGCGTTGGCCCTTACGCTGCTTTGCTTTGACCCTGCCAGTTTGTTGGCCAAAAATCAGTGCCGGGGACCTTACCAGGGAACGCCCCAGGAGATTGCGGCCCAGCTTTGCCGGGAGTGCGGCTTGCAGCCGGGAGAGATCTGGCCAGGGGACGGTCAACCAGTGAAGTTGGCGGCCGTTTGCGGCAGGACGGCTTTTCGGGCGATACAGAGCTTGTATGAGCGGCCTTGCATGGTAGAGTATCAGGCGGGGCGGGTAATCGTGGAACCAAGGGGGAACAGCAGAGCGGTAATTGGCGGCGGGCGGTTGATAGGATTGACTTCACGCAACAGCATGGAGCAGGTGTTTACGCGAGTGCAGGTCTATGGCGGCGGAAAGATGATGGCTCAAGCCGATGATTTTGCGGGACAAAATCAATATGGGCTGCGGCAAAAAACAGAGTATCTTTCAAGGATTTATCCGGACGCTGAGAGCCAGGCTCAGGCGGGATTGGCCGGAGCGAGCCGGCAAGCGCGGTTGGCCCTTACTGGCAGAAGCCCAGTGCGGTGCGGACAGCTGGTGACGCTGGACAAGCCATTGATGGGGGTTTATGGGGCGTATATGGTCACGCAAGTCACCTGGCGGTGCAGAGATGGGCAAACCACTACGGAACTGGGGGTGGAAGGCTGGTGACTCGAAACCCTTATTATTGGATAGCGGGACGGACTGAGGGACAAATCCGGTTGGCGATGGCCACCCTTCGAGACGCCAGGCGGCAGATTTTTTTAGTGGAGGGGAAGCGAACAACGGCAGCAGGAAGGGCTGGAAATCTGGTGATGCAGGAGGCGGATGAAGGCGGGCTTTTTCTGTGCGCGGGAGATGAAAACGGATGGTTTGTTTTATGTCCTTTAGAAGAATATCAATAAACAGAAAGGGGGAGGGGGCATGGCGTTGTTTTTTTATGAAAAGGAGAAAAAGCTTCCAATATTGCGGGAGCTGGCGGTAAACTTTGACACTGGACAGCCGGTGTTGGAAAACAACGGAAGGTTTCGCCAGGTGGAGGGACTGGAGGCGGTGCGCGTATGGATTTGGCGGGCTTTGCAACGGGACAACATGCGGTTTGTTTGGAGCGCTCATACCGAAAGCTATGGAAATCAATTTTATTTGCTGGCGGGACGGCCGCTGCCTGAAGCGGAAAGCCGGCTGATCGCCATGGTGCGGGAGGCCCTGCTGGTATGCCCTTATATTACAGGAGTGGAGCGGTTTTCTTTTCAGCGGGATGGGGCGGCGCTGAAAGCGGCCTTTACCGTTCGGACTGTTTACGGGCAAATGACGGCGGAAAGCGAGGCTAGGATATGAGCGAGCAGATTGAATATGATTTTGATGGTATTCTGCTACGGCTGAAAGCGGGGCTGCGGGGCGAGGTTAGCGCTATGGAGGGGACCTTTGCCGGGGATATTCTTCAGGCGGTAGCTGTCGAGCTGGCCCGAGTGTGGAGCCAGGAAATAGATACGGTAACGCAACGGGGATTTGTTATGACAGCTGAAGGCGTTTGGTTGGACCAGCTGTGCGGAAACTATGGAATGGCGCGAAAGAGCGGGGAGAGCGATGAAGCTCTTCGCCTACGGGTGTTGGAACGCATTCGTCAGCGGGGCGCCAGCGGTAATATTGCCAATTATGTTTCCTGGGCCAAGGAGGTGGAGGGCGTAACCGCCGCGACAGCCCTTCCGCTGGCGAGAGGCGCGGGAACGGTAGATCTTTATTTTGCCGCGCCGGGAGGCGGCTCGGAGATGGGCGCTGTAATGACCCAGTATATTCAGGCGAGAAGGCCGGTGGGGGCCGATGTGAGGATTATTCAGGCACAGCCTTTGACAGTGAATATTCAAGCGGTGGTGAACTTGGACGACAGTGTGGCGTTAAAGGAAATTCAGACGCAGCTGGCTGAAAAATTAAATACCTTTTTTCAGGAGATGGGGTTGTCGCAGACAGGACAGCTGGTAAGCTTGAACCGGGTGATTGGTCTTTTAATGAATTGCCAGGGCGTGGCGGATGCCAGCAGGGTGCGGATTAACGGCAGCGGCGTAAATCTGTCTATTCCGCTGGGCAAATATGCGGTGCTGGGGACAGTAGATCTGGAGGAGGCTGGAAATGAATAGGCTGCAAAAGACCTTGCCGCCTTCTACTGCTGCCAGCCAGGGGATTGCGCCCATTTTGGAAAGCTGCGGCCAAGCCTTGGAAAAAATAGAGCAGGAAGCAAGGGCGGCTTGCGTTCGCTTAGCGGCGGGAGCCGCCGATGAAGCGGGGACGGCGCTTTGGGAACAGGAATTGGGGCTGGAAGCGCGGGAAGATTTGCCGCTGGAGGCCCGGCGCGCGTTGATCCTGGTGGCGCTGGAGCAAATGGAAACATGTACTCCGCAGCGGCTGCTGGATCTTTTGGGGCGTCTTTTGGAGGGAACGGGACAACTACGGGAGGATTTTTCCAGGTATCATCTGGAACTTATCGTTCAAGTGACGCGATTTTTGGTGCCAAGCATGCGGTTGGTGAAAAAGGCGCTGGGGAAGGCAATTCCGGCTCATTTAGAACTGTCTTTGACAGCGCAGGCTCAGCTGGAAACCCAAGCGCAGGCTCAGCGGGGCATGGTGCAGGGAATTCATCTGGAAATTGATACCGAATAGGAGGAGCGCGAGCATGAAATTAACAGGAACTTATACGCAGCAGGGCGCAAAGCTGGCCGCCCAGGCCCAAGCGGCGGAAAGCGGTCTGACCATTACCCGGGCGGCGGCGGGCAGCGGCTTGACTGCCGTTACGCAAACGGCGATGGAACAGGAGGAGCAGGCGCTGGCGCTTTATGGAAAGTCTGCGGAAGGCGGCACTTGCAAGATTTCGGCGGTATTGGTGTCCGGACAGGCGGCCAACGATTATATCTTGCGGGAAGTGGGACTGTTTGCCCGGCTGGGCAGCGGTCAGGAGACGCTGTATAAATTGTTTCGTTTAGATGAACCCATTCATGTGGAGAAAGCGTCTGATTTAACGGCCACCTTTTATCTGTCGGAAACGATTTTACAAGCAGGGCAACTGGAGGTAGTGATCAGTCAGCAAGGCTTGGTGACTCAGCAGATATGTATGCAGATTGCCCAAGGGGCGGCAAATACCGTCAATCAGGCGGTGACTGATCATTTGGGAGACAGCCTGGCTCACAGCGAGCTGCTTGCGCAGAAGGCGGCGGCGGTCCACACCCACGGGGCCAGCAAAATCACCGCCGGGACTTTGAGCGGCCAGGTAATGGCTTATGATAACACCAACTATACCAGAGGGCAGCTCCGAAACATTGTTTTATCTAGTGGAGAACCCAGCGGAGGGGGAAACGGGC
>CATJIY010000061.1 GCA_949740695.1 uncultured Eubacteriales bacterium | reverse complement strand
AGTTTGCTTAGTGATGGGCTTTTTGATCACTTTTTTCATCAGCGGCCTGCTGTACTTCTTCGGCGGATATCTCACCGTTTTGTTCACGGACAACTCAGCGGTCATCCAGCGCGCCACCGAAATCATGCAGTTCCAGGTTTTGTTCTTCTTCACCTATGTATGCATCGCGGTGCTATCCTCTGCGCTGCGAGCAGTGGGCGACAGCATCATCCCCACCGTCATGGTATGCGTGGGCGTATGCGGCGTTCGCGTCCTCTGGGTAAAGCTCATCGCGCCCCTTCTGCCCCGCATATTGGAGTATACCGTTTGTTGCTATCAGATCAGCTGGGCGATCACCAGCGTGTTCTTTGTCATTTATTACCTGAAGTTTGCCCCCATTCGAGGCCGGCTGCGGGATATCTCCAAGGAAGAAGAACAATTGGCATAAGCCCAAACCCGCAAAACAAGAAAGATTCCCCTTTATGGGATTTCTATTGGAAAACAAAACGTCCAAAATTTATCCGATATGCGCAACTTGATAAAATCGTAACTGGAAATCTTCCAAGCCATCCTTCCTTGATAGGATAAAAAATGAGAATTCTGAGGGAGGATTGCCCCTTTGCCTCAAAAAAGACCATGTTTTATTTTTGGTTTTCTCCATCAGGAAAAACCTTTTCGAAAAGAATCTTATCTTTTAGGAAACCCAATCAAAAAGGAGTCCACTTTTATGAAGCTTCTTTATATTGTCAACACCCGCCACGACCAGGAGGCATATCGCGTCTATGCCAAAGTGCATATGGAGGGTCGAGCTACGCCAATAACCAAGGCGGTCTCAGCGATTATCGGTCTTTTGATTACCGCTGGCGGCGTGCTGGCAGTTATCCGGCAAGGACCCAAAGCCCTCTATCTCATTACCATTCTGGTGGGAGCGCTGTGCGTCTTTTCCCAACCCCTGGGCCTTTGGCGCATGAAACGCCGCCTGGTGAAAAGCGCTCAAGATATTCAAATGCATATTGACTACCGTTTTGGGGAGGAAAGTTTCTCGGTGACCTATCCCGGCCAAAACGAACAGATCTCCTATGGGGATCTCAAACGTATCGTGGAGACTCCCAATTATTATTTTGTCTATACCGATGTGCGCATGGCCCACATCCTTTCAAAAGCGCATTTCACCCAGGGGGACGCCGCCAGCTTCGGCCAGTTCCTCACCGAAAAATCCGGCGTTCCGGTATTCTTCATGAATGTATAATTACTTACTGCTGAAAAATCCCAGACATAGCCGGGTCTATCTGGACGCCGCCGGCGGGGCGGGGTTGGCTGAGCTTTCTTTGTTGCTGCCCGGCTGTCAGATTCAAGAGGCTGTCCTCTGCGGTCAGCCAGCCCTTTCTCTTTCCTGCCTTCAACCGCTGAACGAGGACGAATTGACCGCGTGCGCCAAAAGCTCTCTGTTCTTTGCTTTGTTTTCACTGGAGGAAGAGGACCTGTTCCGACCGGTCACCCCGCCCGAATGGCGGCATCTTCCTGATCGTTTGAATACCATTCTAAAATATCCTGGTAAAACCAACGAACAGTTCACCCGCCTGCTGGTGAATCTGGCGGTTCATGCCAGTGCCGGACTGCGGCCCTGCCCTACCCTTCTGGACCCTATGTGCGGCCAGGGAACGACCCTGTTTGAAGCCGCTATCCGAGGATGGAACGCTGTCGGGCTAGAGGCGCAGGATCAGCCGGTGCGCCGGGGAATTGATTATTTTATCAAATTTCTGCAAACCGGCCGGTACAAACACAAACGCACCCAGGAAAAACGCTCCCAAAACGGCAAGTCCATCGCCCAGGCGGTTTTTATCGACTATGCCGTCAAAAAAGACGCCTGGGACCGGGGCGACGTCCGGCGAATGACCTTTTTCCACAGCGATTGCCAACGATGTCCCCAACTGCTAAGGAAAAAATCCGCTGACCTGCTGGCCTGCGATCTGCCCTATGGCGTACAGCATGGCTCCGCCGGCCAGAGCGGTTTGCAGCGGAGCGCCGTTTCGCTAGTAGAGCGGTCCGCCCCCGGCTGGCTGGAGTGTTTGCGGCCCGGCGGCGGCGCGGCGTTGGCCTATAACCGGCTGACCACCTCCCGAAAACAACTGGCAGCGGCGATGGAAAAAGCGGGCTTTACCGTTCTGCCCCCGCTGGAAGGGCTGGAGCACCGGGTAGATCAAGCCATCGTGCGGAATGTGCTGATGGCCAGCAAGCCTTAGAAGATCATCTGATGAACGGAGGGCAACTCCATGAAAAGAGGAAATGGAGGAAGTCGTTTTCCCCGATCCATTCAAATTTAACCGGAGAGCGGTTTTATGACGAGGGAAATTTATAATTTGCTGAAAGATTATATGCTTTGTTGTATGGAGGATAGCGCTCACGACCAGGAGCACATTTATCGCGTGCTTTATTACGCCTTGGATATCGCAAAAACCGAGCCGGGCGCCGACCTGGATCTGCTGACCGCAGCCTGTCTGCTCCATGACATCGGCCGCAGGGAGCAATTTGAAAATCCCACGGTATGCCATGCCATCATAGGCGGAGAAAAAGCCTTTTCCTTTTTAACCGGCCATGGGTTTAACACCCAGTGGTCCGGCAGGGTGAAAGCCTGTATCCAAACTCACCGCTACCGGGCAGACCGGCCGCCGGAAAGCCTGGAAGCCAAAATCCTGTTTGACGCCGACAAGTTGGATGTGTGCGGCGCCACCGGTATCGCCCGCACCTTGCTTTATCAGGGAAAGGCCGGCTCTCCCCTATATACCCGGCTCCCCGACGGGCAGGTTTCGAACGGCGCACGGGACGATTCGCCTTCTTTCTTCCAGGAATATCATTTTAAACTGAAGGGGCTCTCCCAGCGGTTTTACACTCAGAGAGGGTCCGAGCTGGCATGCCGGCGGCAGGCCGCAGCGGATGCCTTTTACCGGCAGCTGTATGAGGAGGTTTCTCCTCTTTATCGTCAGGGGCAGCAAACTTTGACTGCGCTGCTGGAGGAACAATAACAAAGGAACGCCGCCTGTTGCTTTTTATCAGACGCCCTGACTGGTGAAGCTCCAGCGGGCAGACGCTTTTAGACTTGGATACCCATAGGACTTTTCCCTCTTGATATGGCGCTGGGATGCTTGAAAGGCGGCGCTTCACGTTCCTCCAATCAGCGTCTTACCTATGAAAAAGGAAGCACGGTGGTTTCCCAAAGGCGCAGTGAAACTCTACGACAAAAAAATCGCTGCCGCAGAAAGAATCCTTGGGAGAGACGAGAAAGGTCCTTCCGGCTTTCCCGCTGCTACGCCCCGCCTCTTAGCGGACTTTGGCGTCTTTTGCCCGGACGAAAGACGCCTCTGTTCGGAAATAATGATAAACATACCACTCATTTTGCAAAAAGGAGCTTCTTTTATGGAACTACAAGAAAACATCCAAGCCATCACCCAAGAGATGATCGACATTCGCCGCACGCTGCATCGCTGCCCCGAGCTGGGAACCCAAGAACATGAAACCCACAAAATGATCTGCTCCCTGCTGGACCAGTGGGGTATCCCCCATCAAGATATCGCCGATACCGGCATTTTGGGAATCATCCAGGGGGGCAAGCCAGGCAATGTGGTGGGTATCCGAGCGGATATCGACGCGCTTCCTCTTCAGGAGGACCGGGACCGGCCTTATTGCTCCCGCAACGATGGCGTAATGCATGCCTGCGGCCATGACGTTCACACTACCATTCTGCTGGGAGTCGCCAAACTATGCAAGGAACTGGGCAACGATCTGCCGGGGACGGTGAAACTTTTCTTTCAACCCGCCGAGGAAACCATCGGCGGCGGTGAACGGATGGTCCAGCAAGGTTGCTGCAAAAATCCTGATGTAGACTATACCATTGGCTTGCATGTCCAGCCCTATATGGATGTGGGCGCCGTAGAAATGCGCTACGGCCAATTGAACGCCTCTTGCGATACCGTTCATATCACCGTTCAGGGCAAAGCAGGCCATGGGGCCTATCCTGAGCGCGGTGTGGACGCCATTGTCGCGGCGGCGGGAGTCATTTCCGGCCTGCAAACTTTTGTCAGCCGGAATATCAGCCCGCTGAACAACGCGGTTCTCACCATCGGTACTATCCAAGGCGGGGCCAAGAGCAACATCGTGGCTGATGAAGTCAAGATGACCGGCACCTTGCGCACATTGGATCCGGAAACACGTCTCTTTGCCAAGGACCGGATTACCGCCATTGCCCAGGGTATCGCCGCCGGCTACGGCTGTACTGCTCAAGTGGAGGTGGAATGGGGCTACGCCGCCCTGATCAACACCGATGCGGTGGTGGACGTAATGAAGGCCAAAGCCGAAGAACTGCTGGGGCGGGAGCATGTGTTGATGAAGCAGTTTCCCAGTCTAGGAGGCGAAGAATTCTCCTATTTTATCGATGGGTCCAAAAAAGGCGGCGCGTTCTATCACTTGGGCTGCGGCAATAGCGCTAAGGGCGTCACCGCCGCCCTGCATAACCAGCAATTTGATGTGGATGAAGCGTGCATCCCTTTGGGTATCCGGCTGCAAATGGAGTTCTTGTTGGAACTGCTTGAAAAATAACAGAATAACAGCGCAGGGGGGGCCTTTGGCCCCCCTTATGAATAAAAGGTCAATACCCAGCCCCCCTGGTTATCGCTGGACACTGTGGCGCTTTGATAATCCTCGGGCGTCAACATCTGCTCCCCGGTCTGACGGGAAATCCACACATCTTCAAAGGCATAAAATTTTCCAAACTCCAGGGAGTCCAAATATTCCTCCAGGGTCAGCCGGTTCTGCATCATCAATTGAGCATGGGGTTTTCCAACATATCGCAGATGCCATGGCTCATAGGGCAAGCCAGTTTGTTTTTCCCCATAATAAGGATATCGAATGATAAATCCATACTGCCAGCAGTTCCGGTTTACCCATCGGCCAGTTTCACACCGAAGGAAGCTTTTCCCCGCATATTGAGAAACATATACATCCAATGCCAAACCGGTTTGGTGCTCGCTTTCGTCTACGCCAGCGGCCAACTCCCCCTGGGTCTGGGTAATCTCCAATTGCTTTTCCCGGGTGCGGTAAGCGCTAGAGACATATAGCTTCGCATCAAACCGTTCCTTAATTTTATTGGAAAGAGCCTCGTAAGCCTGGTGCACCCCTTCCTCCATCCAAAGACCGCTATCCCGATATTCCGATACCGCCGCCGAAAAATCCTCCGGCAATCCTCTACCCGGCCGCACCAGCAGCAAAGATTGATCTACCGTCACTCGTGAATCTGCCAAAAGATCCTTTAAGGAAATCTCCTGAAGGGCGATTTCCTTCTGAGGATACCTGGCCTCCTCAAAAAAAGATAACATCCAATCGGTCAACTGAAACCTTGGCCCCGCCAGCTGGGGAGAAAAGACAAACAAAACCGCACCGGCCATCACCAGCAAAGTTACCGCACCAGCAAGGATCTTTTGCACATTCCGCTTTTTCATAACGTCCACCTCTAAGATTTGTTATTTCTAGCATAGCAGAAAAAGGTTAGGATCCAAGGCAGAAAATCATTAAGATTTATTCAAGAATGATCCTTTACCGGTATTCTCCCTTCCCCCAAAAACTTCTCGACGATCGTTCCGCTGAATCTTTTAGCCATTCCTCTGGAAGAACGCCTGCTTTTTCTTTTTAAAAAAATAGATATATTATGAATATATTTTGCCTTCATAATTTACACTTTTCCAGCCAATGAACGCAAAATAAATACAATATCTATTTGAAACGAGGTTTTTTTATGGCTATCAAAAATCTTTCTATCCGCATTGACCAAAAATTGTTGGATCAATTACATGTTGTCGCCAATTATGAGGGCCGCTCTGCCAACAGTCAAATCCTGACCTTGATTCGAGAAAATGTCTATCAATTTGAAACACAGCACGGAGCTATCTTTGAGGAATCTATACCAAAGGATCAAAGAAAATCCCTTAACCGAAAGTAAATCTGTCCGAATTTTGAAACAGGGCCATACTTGCCCAATGCTCAACAAAAACAAAAACCCAGCGTCAAGGTCTTCGCTTGGGCTCTGGATTTTTGTTCAAATTATTTTTGCCGGTTCACGAACTGCCGGCTTTTTTGAGGAATGTGCGTTTGTTCTTTTCGTGTTTTTTATGGACAAAGGGTAAAGAAATTTTAAACTGATGGACCTTTCTCGTGATTTCTTTCCTAGTATGGGGTATAATTCCAACAAACTTGTAAGTACTTGGCCTGCTCTTTATTGCGCTTTAACCGCAAAAAGATTTTTAGGAATACACATTCTCTTATCCAAGTATTTGACACGATTACAAGTCCTAAGGTTGTCCATTGGCCAAAAGGTATTCCGGGGTGCAACCCCTGGAAGAAAGGAACTGTTTTATGCGTTACATCCGAAAATTCTCTCTGCTGATTGGGTTGACTTTTTGCCTATCCGCCTGCCTCAGTCCTATGGCTGTTGAAACCGCCGCCATAGCGGAAGACAACAGCTGGCAGCTTACGTTGGTAAATCCTTGGACTACCATCCCAGAAGACTGGACGGTAACTTTGGAAAAAACGGAAAACGGCCACCAGGTAGATCAGCGATGCGCAAGCGACTTGGCCGATATGCTGGCCGCTTGCCGGGACGCGGGCCATTCCCCAGTGATTCGGTCTTCCTATCGGTCCCAAACCACCCAGCAACAACTTTACGCCAATAAAGTCGCTCAAATGGAACGATCCGGTTATCAAGGACAAGCCGCCCAAGATCGGGCTGCAACCATCGTGGCCCGGCCAGGCGCCAGCGAGCATCAGCTGGGCCTAGCGGTTGACTTGGTGGATCGAAGCTATCAGGTATTGGACAAAAAGCAAGAAACCACCCCAGCTCAGATCTGGCTGATGGAACACAGTTGGGAATACGGCTTTATTCTCCGGTATCCTGCGGATAAATCAGAAGTTACTGGGATTATCTATGAACCTTGGCACTACCGCTATGTAGGAAAAGAAAACGCGAAAGCGATTCAAGAATCCGGCCTTTGCCTGGAGGAATATCTGGAGCAGCTGACCCAGGCCGAAGCAGCGGCACAGACCAGCGCCAACCTTACTGCACAGCCTACTCAAGAGGATTGGCAAAATCTGTTGAATCGTTTCTATACTTTTTTATGCAGTGACCAACAGACCGAACAAGCCTGGAAAGAATTGCTGGAACAAGGCAAGCTGTTTTTAGATCGCTGCGCCCTTTCCCAGATCCCCTGACCTGGAGAGCGTCTTTTCCGCTGTTTGCAGATCAGCTTCCCAAGCTTTTTCATGCAAAAATTTTTAAGGGACCGTTTTTGAAAAACGGTCCTCTTTTGTATACTTTCTTTTATGACGCTTTTAGCCTGCTCGTTCAAAAAGGCGGCCTGATTTTAGCGTTTCTTCCGGGTTAAAAAAATTCCAACTGCCGCCCCAATAAGCATTATTGGCGCTAATCTGACAAACATCCATTCACTCCCGTGAAGAATCGTTCCAGCAACGGCAGTTTCCGGGTCGGAATAGTCCCACCCCAGATAAAAACTGCCGTATCCGATGAATACCGCGGAAGCGGTTACGGCAATCAAGAACCATAAAACAAATAGCCAATGCAGAATCGTTCTTCTTACGGTTTTCTTTTTTGCAAGCTGTAGGTTAATCTCCTCTAGCCTTTCGGCAATCGCGTTGAAGTCGCCAGCCTTCGATTCAGCTGCCGTTTCCCCCAACAGCGTGCTTACAGGTGTTTCCAATGCCTTTGATAAGGCGATTAACAAACCAGCGTCAGGCGCCGACAAGCCCTGCTCCCATTTCGAGACTGTTTGCCGCACCACCTTCAGTTTGTCAGCAAGTTCTTCCTGCGAAAATCCTCTGGATTTTCGGAACACTTTGATATTTTCGCTTAACATTCAGGATAACCTTCTTTCCTTTGTTACCACGATTATATGGCAAACTGCCTGTTGCCGCAAGCAACGCATAATAACATTTCAGGTTTATCGCCGCAAACAAACTAACGCCCCCAAATGATTTCCCCGAAACGCCTTTCCAAAAAGAAAATTGCAAGAAAGAAAAAAGAGAGGACGCAGCTTATT
>CATJIY010000060.1 GCA_949740695.1 uncultured Eubacteriales bacterium | reverse complement strand
TTAAACAGTTGATCGCCGTATCGGGAGTAGGACCCAAAGCCGCATTGGCGGTGTTGGGTTCGGTAACGCCGGAAAAGCTGGCCCTTTGCGTTATTTCCGGAGATGAAAAGGCCCTTACCGCCGCTCCTGGCGTGGGGAAAAAGCTGGCTCAGCGGATTTTGCTGGAAATGAAGGATAAGATGAGCCGGGAGCAGCTGGAGCAGGAGGGGAACGGCGGCGCGGCTTTACCTGGTATTCCGGCGGCTGGCGGCGCTATGGAAGACGCGCTGGCGGCGCTGGCGGTGTTAGGCTATCCCCGGGCGGTGGCTATGGGCGCGTTGCAGGGGGTGGAGCTGAATGGCCTTGCCACCGACGAGATTGTTCGGGCGGCGCTAAAACGGCTGTTTTAACCCTAAAGCCATGATAAGGAGGTAAGGCCGTGGCCATCGAATTTGGACAGCAAATGGAAGAGGAGCGCATTGTATCCTCAGTTTTGAACCGAGAAGACGACCAGGAGGGCGGCCTGCGCCCCCGGCTTTTAAATGATTATACCGGACAGGAAAAGGCTAAGGAAAATTTGCAGGTGTATATTTCTGCGGCCCGGCTGCGGGCAGAGCCGCTGGACCATGTGTTGCTTTATGGCCCGCCTGGTTTGGGCAAAACCACCTTGGCGGGCATTATCTCCAATGAGATGGGGGTTAATATCCGTATTACCTCTGGTCCTGCCATCGAAAAGGCAGGGGATTTGGCGGCGCTGCTTACAAATTTAAATGAGAATGACGTGCTGTTTATTGATGAAATTCACCGGTTAAATCGCAGTGTGGAGGAAGTGCTCTATCCCGCTATGGAGGATTATGCCTTGGATATTATTATCGGCAAAGGTCCAGCGGCCCGGTCTATCCGGCTGGATCTGCCCCGGTTCACCTTAATTGGGGCTACCACCCGAGCGGGGCAGTTGTCTTCTCCTCTGCGGGACCGATTTGGCGTTCAGCTGCGGCTGGAACTGTATACTCCAGAAGAATTGCAACGGATTGTGACCCGCACCGCCGGCATCCTGGGCGTGGAAATTGATGATTCTGGCTCCATGGAGATTGCCCGGCGGTCTCGAGGGACCCCTAGAATCGCCAATCGAATATTAAAGCGGGTGCGGGATTTTGCCCAGGTAAAGGGAAACGGGCAGGTGGACCGGGCCATGGCTGATTTGGCTCTTTCGGCTCTGGAAATTGACCGGTTGGGACTGGATCGCACAGACCGCCGGATGCTGGAGAGCATTATTGTTAATTTTCGAGGCGGGCCGGTGGGGTTGGAAACTTTGGCCGCCACCATTGGGGAAGAAAGCGTTACGCTGGAGGATGTATACGAACCCTATCTGATGCAGATTGGTTTTTTGAACCGGACGCCTCGAGGCCGCTGCGTTACGCCGCGGGCTTATGACCATCTAGGGATCCCATTTCAGGGGCAATTGGAGCTGTAATAATAGAAAATCACCGCTTTTTTGGAAAGAAAGGGAGCGAATCATGAAATATTTTGGAACCGATGGCATCAGAGGGGTGGCTAATCAGGAACTGGACGTTTGGCTGGCCTATCGGGCTGGCTTTGCTTTGGGATCTTTGCTGGAACAGGAGAAAGGCTGCCGGCCGTGGGTATTGATTGGCCGGGATACCCGGATTTCCGGCGGCATGTTGGAGGCGGCCCTTACTGCTGGACTCTGCTCAGCGGGAGCTGACGTCACTAGTTTGGGAATTTTACCCACACCAGCGGTAGCCTATCTTACAGCCCAGGGAGAGGCGGATGCGGGCATTGTGATTTCGGCTAGCCATAATCCTTTTGCCGATAATGGCATTAAAATTTTTGGAGGAGAGGGCTATAAACTCACTGACCAGGAAGAGGAGCGGTTGGAGGCCATTATGGATGGCGGCAGCTTTCCAAAGCGCACCGGGGAGCAGTTAGGGGGCGCAAAAGCCTTTTCTGGAGATCCGGCGGACTGTTATGTGCGGCACCTGGCAGAGAGCGCGCCTTGCCGGCTTACCGGCATGCGAATTGCGGTAGATTGCGCCAATGGGGCGGCCACCGCTACCGCTGAGGCTTTGTTCCGGGCCATTGGCGCGGATGCTAAATTGATTCATCGGGAACCGGACGGAATCAATATCAACCAGGACTGCGGCAGCACCCATATCGAAAGTCTTCAGGATCTGATGCGTACCGGCCGGTATGCGGCGGGAGTGGCTTTTGACGGGGACGCCGACCGTTGTTTGTTGGTGGATGAAACTGGCGAGATTATGGACGGCGACCATTTAATCGGCCTGCTGGCCGATGGGCTTAAGCGGTCCGGACGGATGAAAGGCGGTGTGGTTGGCACTATTTTGACCAATTTGGGCCTCCACGATTTTTTAAAAGAGCGGAATATCCCCATTCTTACCACGCAGGTAGGAGATCGGTATGTTCTGGAGAAGATGCGGGAGCAGGGGTGGAATTTAGGCGGCGAGCAGTCAGGTCATGTGATTTTGTCTGATTTCGCCACGACGGGAGACGGTCAGCTCACTGCGGTGCAGGCGCTGTGCGCTATAAAGATGAGCGGGAAGCCCGCTTCTGAGCTTAATCAGGCTATGGAAACCTATCCGCAAGTTTCCATCAATGTTCCGGTAGAAAACCGGCTTAAACAGCAGGTGGCCGGTCTGCCTCAGGTACAGGCTGCGGCGGAGGAAATTCGTCAGCGGTTTGGCGGGCAGGGGCGGGGGGGGATTCGTCCTTCGGGGACGGAGCCCAAAGTTCGGGTGATGGTAGAAGGCCGGGACAAGGCCCTGGTAGAGCAGCTGGCCCAGCAGGCGGCCCAGACCGTTCGGGAGGCGGTAACACAAATGTAAAGGCTCCGAACATACGGAAGTTGTCAAAGGAACAGTCCATGCCAGAGGGGTGGGCGAATGGCGCACCTCTCTGCTTTTTATATAGATAGCAATGGTGGAAAGGAGGAAAAGGAAGCGCCAGCACTGGCTGGAGGAGGCCAGTGGACGAGGAGAAGGTTGCCCAACGGCAGGCCGCCAAAGAGCGGAATTGTTCGGGCGAAAATCGAGACCGCCCCTTCGGGGGCAGTGGTTCGGCGGATGCCTTCCGTCCCGCCGCGGGGCGAAGAGCCGTAGAAAAACCGTTGGGTAACCGGCGGGACAAAGTGCGGCCCACGCGGAAACAGGGTACGCCCGGAGCGACGGGCGGGCCTTTTTGGTTATACCCTGAAAGCGAAGATTAGCCTAGGACTGGGGAGGAAAAAACGCATCTCAGTCCGATGTTAAGAGAACAGGAGTTTTTGATATGTGTGGAATTGTTGGCTTTGCAGGGAGCCGTTCTGCGGCGCCTTTGTTGCTGCAGGGGCTTTACCGGCTGGAATACCGGGGCTATGACTCCGCAGGAATGGCCCTGCTGGAGCAAGGCTCTTTGCGGGTGATTAAAACCCGAGGAAGGATTGCCAATTTGGAAGAAAAGCTGGAAGCAGAGGGGCCGTTTTCAGCTTGTTGTGGTATTGGACACACCCGCTGGGCAACCCATGGAGAGCCGTCTGACATAAACGCGCACCCCCATATTAGTGATAACGGCCGGGTGGCCCTGGTACACAATGGAATCATTGAAAATTATCTGGAGCTGCGAGAAATGCTGCAAAAAGCGGGTTTTACCATCCGCACGCAGACGGATAGCGAGGTGGTGGCCCATCTTTTTCAGATGTATTATCAGGGAGATGCGGTAGCCGCCTTGGGGGAGACTGTGAAGCGCCTGCGGGGGTCTTACGCTCTAGGGGTGATTACTGCTGATGCGCCAGGCCAGTTAGTGTGCACCCGGCGGGATAATCCGCTGATTATTGGGCTGGGGCAGGGAGAAACCATGATTGCCTCAGATATTCCTGCCATTTTGGCGGTGACACGGGAATATATCGTATTGTCCGATTATCAAGTAGCGAAAATTACCGCAGGAAAGATAGAGATCGTAGATCAGTGGGGCGCGCCGGTTGCGCCGAAAATCGAGCGGGTCACTTGGGATATTTCTGCAGCGGAAAAAGGCGGTTATGAGCATTTTATGATGAAGGAGATCTGTGAGCAGCCCAAGGCGGTACAGGATACCATCACTCCACGATTGAAAAACGGCCTGCCCCAATTGGCAGAGGAAGGCCTGACCGATGATATGTTGCGAAAGGCCCGGACCATTCATATCACCGCCTGCGGCAGCGCTCTCCATGCTGGTCTAGTGGGCAAGCAGCTGCTGGAACGGCTTGCGCGGGTGCCGGTGAGCGCTCAGGTAGCTTCGGAATTTCGGTACGGAGAGCCGATTATCGGGCCGGAGGACCTTTGTGTAGTTATCAGCCAATCGGGGGAAACTGCCGACACCCTGGCCGCTTTACGGCTGGCAAAGAAAAAAGGCGCCCAAACGGTGGCAGTGGTCAATGTAGTTTCCTCTTCTATCGCCCGGGAAGCTGATGGGGTGCTCTATACTTGGGCGGGACCGGAAATTTCAGTGGCGACGACCAAAGCTTATTCGGCTCAGTTGGCCGCCCTTTACTTGATGGCGATACGGACTGGGTTGGCCCGGGGAACATTGGGGGAAGAGGAAGCGCGCCAGTGGTGTAAACAGGTGGGGGAGCTGCCTAGGCTGTTGGAACAGATGTTAGAATGTCGAGAGCAGATGCAGCATTTAGCGTCTTTATACGCCAACCGCCAGAGTATGTTTTTTATCGGCCGGGGGACCGACTATTCGGCCTGCCAGGAGGCGTCTCTCAAACTGAAGGAGCTTTCTTATATTCACAGCGAGGCTTATGCCGCCGGAGAACTGAAGCATGGGCCGATCTCGCTCATTGAGCCGGGAACGCTGGTGATTGCTTTGGCTTGTGATCCGACTCTTACAGGAAAGACGCTTTCGAATGTAAAATCAGTGAAGGCCCGAGGCGCTAGTGTGATTTTGGTGACAAATGACCCAGCCTTGCGGGAGAACCCGGAATTTTGTGACCATCTGGTGCGGGCGCCGATTTGTCCGCCGCTGCTATCCCCGTCGCTCTCCATCTTGCCTATGCAGCTGTTAGGATATTATACCGCTGTGATGCGGGGATGTGATGTGGATAAGCCACGGAATTTGGCAAAAAGCGTTACAGTGGAGTGAGGGAAAAGGCTGGGAGGCGCACATTCTTAAGCTTTAGCAAAGAGAAGATCATTACAATGTTCCGTTGGAAGATGGAGTCCGCGAGATTATAAAATATTTAAGCAGAGCGGAGCTTTGTCAACACCGCCTCGAGCGGAAATTTTTCTCCCTCGAAACGTCAATGCAAAATCCCCCGGAGGATATTCCTCCGGGGGCAGTTTATTAATCCGATTAGGCGTCAAATACACCCAAAATCACAATGCCGGCTACCGCTGCGGCGATGGTGAGATAGTGCTTCCAGCTGAGTTTTTCCTTGAGAAAAATGCGGCTCCACAGCACCGATACTGCGCAATAGGCAGAAATCATAGGAGCGGCCATAGCAGTGTTGGAGGCTATGGCATAAATGTAGGCAAACTGGCCGGCGGTTTCGAAACATGCGCCGATGAGCTTTGGCCCTTCGTGGGGGATGGTGAGTTTATCTTTTTTGATGACACAGACGATGATAAAGCACACCACCGCAGCGAAGAGGAAGGTCAGTTCATAGGCTACATTGGCTACGTCCTCGTCCAGCCGCTCCAAAACGATGCCGTCGGCAAAGGTTCCCAGCGCATCCAGCAGGCAGTATAAGACGGGTAGGAGCAAGGCCAAAAAGCTTTTGGTATATTTCATGTTACAGGCCTTTTGCCGCTCCAGCCGGAGCTGGTCGTCCTCCCGCATTTCCACCACGCCCAAGGCAATCACACCAAAGCACACCAGGACCACTCCTAAATATTGGAGTCCCACCAACCGGTCTCCGGTGCAAAGGCAGAGAATTGCTACGATAGCGCCAGAGGAATTGCAGATGGGAGAGGAAATGGAAAGCTCGATATACCGCAGCCCCAAATATCCCAAAGTCATGGAGCCGATATACAGCAGAGATACCGGCAGATAGGTTAGAATGGCTTCCATAGTGATGGAGACGCCGCTCACAAAGATTTCATAAGCGGCATGGATACCCATGACCAAGCCTACCATCATCACCATTTTCAAATGGCTGTTATGATCCTTTTGATCACTGCATCCGATTTTTGAAAAGAGATCGGAACCGCTCCAACAGAGCAGCGCCGCCAGCGCGAACCAAAACCACATATAGATTTACCAACTTTCTTTTGTTTTTATTATTTTCGGCAGTAAAGAAGGTTGGGGAGGGGGACGCAGCTGAGGGCGGACAGGTTTTCCAGTGCGAAACATGGAGCGGTTATTTCACCGAATAGCCGCAGAAAGTGATGGCTGCTCGGGCTAGCTCGGAGGTGGGGTCGATAAACTGGCCGGTTAGGTTTAGCTCCTGGGCCACGATGGGCAGTTCAGTGCAACCCAGGATGAAGTAATCGGCTCCTTGGGCGGTTAGATCGGCAAGCAGTTGCTCCATGGGGCGGCGAACGGTTTCCAGTGGTTTACCTCCTTTGACACAGTCATAGATAGCATACATCAAGGTGTCTCGTTGGGCCTCGTCGGGTAGGATGCAAGAAACGTGTTCGGCTTCCAACGCCCGTTCATACAGACCAGAGGCCAGCGTTCCCCGGGTGGCCAGAACGCAGGCGGTTTTCCCTGGAAAACGCATAGCGCAGGCCTTGGCGGTTTCGGCCAGCATACTGATAAAAGGAATTTGGGTCTGCGCTTGCAGCTGGGGCAGGAAATAATGAGCGGTATTGCAAGGCATGATAATACAGCTGGCGCCGCAGGCCTCCAGATGGCGCAGCGCATCGCTCATTTGCGGAACCGGGTCGGTTCCGCCCGATAAAATAGCGGCGGTGCGGTCGGGAATCTGACTGTTATCGTCAATATAGATACGGATATGATCGTTGTCGCAGCCAGCTTCGGTCATCAATACGATTTTACGGAACAGGTCGGCGGTGGCTAATGGACCCATTCCGCCTAAAATACCAATGGTTTTTTTCATAAGTACAGCTCCTTTGAGGATGTGCGGCCCAAGCATCAGGCCTGTAAGCGGACCGGCTTCCAGAAACTTTGGCAGAGGCCCGCATTATCTTTACTATAGGTGAAAACCGGGGAAAAAGCAAGAAAAACCTGCGAAAATCGATCAATAAAGAAAGAAAAATCGGAGGAGGTGGCAGACAAAAAGCGGTATAAACCGAAAAACAAACAACCATAAAAAACAGCTCCCGCACACAACGGGAGCCGTTTTTAAAAGTTTGGCAGAGATTATTCGGAGATCGCGCCCACAGGGCAAGCACCAGCGCAGGTACCGCAGCTCACGCAAGCGTTCTCATCAATCTCATACTTGCCGCCAGCGTCCTTAATCGCGCCAACGGGGCAAGCGCCGGCGCAGGTACCGCAACCGACACAGGCGTCAGAAATTTTGTATGCCATAAGTAAAGCACCTCCTAATATTGATCTTCCTTTATTGTACCAGAAAAAATGAAAAATGCAATGCCTAATTCCACAACTCTCAAGGGAAATAATCGGTACTTTTTTGGAAAGCCTATCATTTGGAGGCGATGGATATGATGGAAATGAAAGAAAACCCAAAATCCCGGCCGGAGCAATGGCAGGCCGACGGCAGCCGGGTGACCATGTCGGTTCAGCACGAAAACCGGTTTGTTGCTCCCCAGACTAAGGCATGATGGAACGGCGGTTTTCGCAAAGCGGCCAGCGGGCGCTGGTGCGCGCCTATCAGGCGGCAAAGGAACTTTCTCATAGCCGGATTGGACCGGAGCATTTGCTTCTGGGGGCGCTGGAAGAAGAAACGGCCCTTCCCCCCAGCTGGGAGGGGCTTTCCCTTCGTGTAGAGCGGGCTATTTTGCGGCGGCTGGGGCCGGGGCAATCAGTGGAAGGGCCGGCGGCACTGAGCGTGGAAGGGGCGGCGGTGATTGAACGGGCGGCGGTTTTGGCG
>CATJIY010000059.1 GCA_949740695.1 uncultured Eubacteriales bacterium | reverse complement strand
GTTGGTAAAGACAAACTGAGCGTCCTCGTTGGGCTTTAATTGAATGATGCGCTGGGCGTCGTCGATCACATAGCCGGGACACTCCAGCTCGGTGACCACCACCGCGCCGGTGGGCAGCTTACTTAGGTCGATGGTCCCGTCCTCCAGGGTGGTCAGCTCCAGCGGCCCCCAGCTGCCGTCCACCGCTTCAAACTGGAACTTGGCATTGGCGATGGGCTTGGACAGGTCGGAAGCATCCACCTTGACAAGGTGAATTCCCGGCTTCCGGTCGTTGAAAAATACCAATTCCCGGATGCCGTCCCCGGCGCTCAATTCCACTTCCTGGGGGGTAGCGGCGGTGATATGCCCGTCGTCGCTCTGGACTTCCTCCACCCGATAGGTCCCCGGCTGGAGGTCGGGCAAAACAATTTCTCCCAGCAAATTGGTGCTGTAATGGCCCAGGAAGTCATTGTCCCTGGACACCGCGAAGGTCACGTTGGGCAGAGCCTCCAGCGTTGTGCGGTCATATTTGGTGATTTTCAATCCGGGCAGGGCCTGGTTCACCAGGGACACCACCGCCGTTTCGTCGGAAACCACCGCCACATTTTGCGGGGTGGCGTCCAGCCGGTAGCCCGCCGGAGCGGTCTGCTCCACGATCTCGTAGGCCCCCGGCTTGAGCTGCTCGAAAAAGGCGGCTCCCGCCTCGTTGGTCTGCTGGCTGTAAATCGTTCCGCTTTCGATGTGCCGCACCTGGATCACCGCGCCGGAAAGCTTTTCCCCGGTGTCGCTGTATTTTTCCACCCGAAGATTTCCGTAAGGGTCGTTGGCGAAGGTGACAGTGGCCTCGCCACCTGCCGCCACCGTAACATTTTGGGCCTGCTGGCCGCTTAACAAGTGATATTCCGGGGCCTGCTGCTCGTAGATGGTGTAATTGCCGTCCTTGGTCACCGGCAGTTCGATCATGCCGCTGGCGTCGGTGGAAAAGCTGCCCACCGTCTGCCCCTCCGGGTCCACCACCTCAAAAATGGCCCCGGCCAGCGGGGTTTCGGCGCCGGATTCCACCTTTACAATGCGGAGCGTTCCGCCCTGGGGCGGCTCGGGAGGTTCCGGCTCGTCCGGCGTGGGAGGCGTGGTTTCGTCCCCGTAGGCGCTCAAAACATTTTTCTTGGCGTAGGTGTAGGGGTCCACGTCGCAGATATAATTTTGCAGATTTCCGTACTGATTCTTTTCGGCGCAGACGGCGTAATATGCCGCATACCGGCGCACATTGGCCCCAAAAGCCAACTGGACCGTTCCGCTCTGGCCCGCCACGCTGTCCTTGGGGTACAACACCTGAAAATGCGCCTTGCCGTCCACATCGGCTTCCAGTTTATCAACATCCCTTCCAGTTTCATCCACAATTCTCGTGCCGCCGGGGACCGCCGAGGGGTCGGCAAACTTTACCGAAATTCCGGTAGATTCCACCGGGGTTTCGCTCTGGACGGTGAAGCTTTGGCCCAGATATTCCTGCCCGTCCACCGTCATGGGGATGGCCGATGGGGTGTCGGCAGTGACCGTCAGCCGGGGCGAGGGGGTGTCGGTCCAGGTGACGCCTTTTTGGTAGATATCTTTCGCCGCCGCGATGATCCGCTGGGCGCGCTGGGTTTCCGCGCCGGACAGGGCCGGATTGGGGGTGAGTTTGCCGATATCCCAGCCGGAAAGCAGATAGCACCAAAGGGCCAGCTTGGTGGCGCAGTAGGCTTGGCAGATGTTGTCCAGCCTCAGCTCGGCAAGGCTTCTGCCGGGGTAGCCGTTGGAAATAATGCCCATAATTTTAGGGTCGCTGGCCCGGTCCTTTGCCAGATATTTCACGCTTTTTCCGTCGCCCACCATCTGGGCCACCCCGTCTGTGGTGGGGTTGACGCAGTAGGCGGGGATCTCCCGCGTGGTGCCGTCCGGCCGGGTGTACTTGAAATAGACATAAGTCAATTTCTGTAATCTGCCGTTGACGCAGACGTAGGAAAGGGTCTGGCCGCTGTTGTAGATGTCTACCTCGCCCAGAGCTTCTTCCTCGCTGGACGCGGCGAAAGCCGTCAGGGGCAGCAGTCCCAGCAGGGACGCCAGCACCAGCAAGATCGCTGTAAGTCGTTTCATAGCTTGGTTTCCTCCTTGTTTTAAATGGAAAAAAGGGCGCTCGGTTGAGCGCCCTTTTCGTTGGGTGATTGTCAAAAAATCTGATATTCGGTTCGCAAAAACACCCCGTCCTTATAGACATCCCAGGCGTCGATATACAAGTCGCCGCAGGGGCAAGCTTCCAGAATGTCCAGCACCCGGCTGTCTTTCCATGGCCAGAAGCCGGTTACCGACTGTCCCTGGGGCGCGCCCACGATCAGGTGGATATAGGGGCTGCCGTCCGCCCGGCGCTTGGCCTGCCCGTTGACCCACAGCTCGGGGAGATTCCCCATGCCGTTGTAGAGGGTGCAGGCAATTCGTTTTACCTCATAAGTGTTCCGCTGGAACAGGTAATCACTGCCATCCACCTGAAACCTCCGGGCCTCGGGCTGGGGGTCTATCTGGTCAAAACCGCTCCAGTCGCAGGCGGCTTCCGGCAGAGGTCCCACCGGCCCCTCGGCAAACATACTGCCGTCATAACGGCTCACGTCTTTAATCTCATACGCGCTGCCGTCCGGACACTTTATCTTATCCCCAACCTTGGGGATTTCTGAGGTCCCCGCCGAAGCCCAGCGGAGCGGGTTCGGTGGGGAGAGGAGGAGCAGCGGAGCGGCTTCGGGTTCGCCCGCAGGGCGGACCTGCATGAGCGAAGCTTGCGACGACAACGCGCCGCCGGTATCTTGGGCGAGCTTTTCGGTATCCGAAACATAGGGCGAATCAGGGTCGATGGTGACGCTGTTGGTCCTGGCATCGTAGGCCACGCCAAAGTCTACCGCCGCGCCTACGTCCCGCAGCTTGACATAGTTGTTGCCGTTGATGACGTAGGCTTCCAGCTGGATTTGCTGGTTTTGCAGGTAAAACTTTTGAGTGGTGGGGTTTGCCAGCAGCCCCGCCGCAGCGTGGACGGCAGGGCCGGAGAGTGTGGCGCCGATGGCGATGCCGGCGGCAAGAAACAGGATATTTTTCAGCTTTTTCATGGGGAACGCTCCTTTCGTTTCTGTATGGCTACACCATACCAGAACCTATCCGAAAAAGCTATCATACGAACCGATAAAAAGCGGGGGAGGACCCCGGCAAAACCCAAGCATATCAGACAATTTCAGCGGCTCGGACGCACCAACGCCAGGCGCTTTCGCCCTTCACGCAGGTGTAAAGGGTGAGGCGGTTATCCACCGTCATTTCCATGGCGCTGCGGTCGGTTTCTTTTACTTTTTCCACCGAAAACACCGCATAGGTCCGGGTCCCCAGCTTGGTGGTGAGGGTGATCTCGTCGCCAATTTCCAGCGTGTGCAGCTTGCCGAAATAGCTGTTGACGCCCCGGTTGTGGCCGCAGAAACAGACATTGCCGTCCCAAATGGACGTGTCCGAAAAGTGGCCGACGCCCTTTGCCAGCGTTTCGCTGTCCGTTCCCTGGTAGATCTTCACGCTCAGATCCAGTGCCGGGATCTTCAGCTTGCCGATATGGCCGCCGGAATAATAAAACTCATCGGTCACTTCCGTATAGCCGACCTGCGATACGGTTACTTGCGCGGCCCCCGGTTGAAAGGCCATGCCGCTATCTGGAACCGGAACCGCCGCTGTGCTGCCGTTTACCGCCGCGCCAAGGGCGGGGGCGGTTTCGGGAGCCAAATCAGGGGTGAGATAGCTGCCGGTATTCCGGGCGTCCATGCCGGCGCTGCCGAACATTGGCGGGATTTTGGCGGCGTTCTTGCTGATATCCTCATTCTTTTGCCAACCGTTATCCGGGGCGTAAACCACCTCGATAGAGGTAGGCGTTCCATACGCCGGGTCGCCGGGGGCGGGGATGGCGTATTCCATCCCCGAAACGGGGAATACCAGCACTAAGATCAAGCACAGGGATGCCATGATTCGGAACTTCATTCTTCATCACCCCCATCCTCATGCCGCCGCGTCCAAAACAGCGCCCCGCCGACGCCCGCGCCAGCCCCGGCGAGGATGCCCAGGGGCGCCAGCACATAGCCCCAGCGAAAAGCAGGCGGCTGCTCCGCCGCAGCCGGAGCTTCCGGAACGGGCGGTTCTTCCGTTTCCAGCGGCGTCCCCTCGAAGATCGCCACATAGCGGATTTTATTCAGGTTGATCCGGCTCACCGTCCCGGCATAGTCGGCGGTGACGGTATAGCCCTTCACATAGCTGCTCGTGGCGCTGCCGGAGTAAACAGCAACGGCGGTATAATGCCCGCCGCTTTCCTCCTGCCAATTCACCGACTGAAGGGTGAGCGTATGACCGCTGTCCTCAATGGTCTTGGGGAGGTATTGGGTGTCCTGGCTGGCAAGGCCGGGATAGGTGCGAGTAGCGGTCAGGGTCTTGGTGGAGCTGCCGTAGCCGGCCGCTTCCACCTTCACGCTGTCCAACTTGAGGGTGAGAGTGCCCTTCAGGCCGTCCTCGGTGATGAACTCCCGGGTTTCAGGCAGCAGAGCCAGTACCGAGGCCATATCCTTATTTTTGCTCTGGACGGTAACTGTTTCTGTGTGCTGGCGGCTCTCGTGTTCGGGCAGCTCCTGTTTCAGCAGGTCGGTGAGGGCATAGTGAAAGCCCTCCTGCTCAAAGCCCGAGCGGGGGATACCGGCCGGGTCATCCTCCGGGGACAGATCGTACATCTTGCGGATCTCGCCGCCGTCCTCGCTGCGGACAACGGCGGTGGGGTAGTGTTCGGCCGCGCCTGCGGCAAAAGCATGGGGCGCCAAAGCCAGCGCCAGCGCCGCGGTCAGGGCGCTGGTAACAATAAATCGTTTCATAATGCACTCCTTCACATTCTCATTTCCGGAGCCATGGAAGGCTCCGAAGTTTTTTGTTCCTGCTGGGCCGACTGCTCCAGCGCCCGCCAGTAGGCGTTCAGCACAGCCTGGCTTAGCTGCTTATGAAATTCTTTGGTGCAGGGGTAGCAGACCTCGCACCCCCCAAAATCTGCGATTTTGCGGGGACCCCGTAATCTCATTAGATTTCCGGGAAGTGAATTCCCGGAAATCGTTACGCGGCACTCGCCGCGCGGCCCAGAAGGGCCGTAGCTTCGCCCCCGTCCTTCGTTCTGCCGCAGCAGCACCCCAACGGCAAACCAACGAAGTGTTTGCCGTTGGGAGGAGGAGCACCAGTCCGACAAACGAGCCAGCAAACGAAGTGCGCTGGTGAGCCGGAGGACTTGGTGCGACGAGGTCCCGCCGCAGCGGCAGCGGGGTCCCCGCGAAAGCCCAGCGCAGCGGGTCTGACGCGAAGAGGAGGAGCAGCGGAGCGATTTCGGGTTCGTCCGCAGGGCGGACCCGAGAAAGCGCAGCTTGCGACGACGAGCCAGCGTGGAGCCATCCTCCCGCAATCCGTAGATTTTCACGTCCAGCTCCATGGGGAGGGCCTGGCGTTGGTCAGTTTTCTTTTCTGCCATAGACAGTATCCTCCAACAACAGGTGTTCCTCCAGCTCTCCCAGACAGATGCCGGCCTCCCGCAGCATTTCCAAGACGGTTTTCGGCAGCTTCCCCAGCAGCGGGCTGTCTTTCGGGTCTGACATCGCTTCTTCCGAAAAAGGACACTCCCCACCACAGCCGTCGCAAAAGCCGCACACTTTTGCCAGATGGACGTTCAGCTCCACCGCCAGCCGGTGCAGCGACCAGGCAGCTGTCAGTAATTCCAGCGCGGTCATGCGTCCTTTCAGCACCACCAGCGTTTTTTCCAGCGCGTGTACTTCCAGCGGAGCGGGTAGCTCCGTCTGTTCGATCTCGCTGACGGCCAGTAATGCGGGAGGCAATACCAGCCGTTTGTTTTCCAGATTTTTGATGAATTTCATAGGATTTATCCTTTCGTGAATCAAAATAAGGCCAGCTGTTCGCCGGCCTTTCTTCGCTGGGTCATATCATAATTGGCGATCAACAGCTCGGGAAACTGGCTGCCGGTTTCATACCGCTGCCGCAGATTGTTCAGCCGGGTTACCGGCTCGATTTGAATCCCCGGCGCGGCATACAGCTGGCGGACAAACGTGTCGTCATTATAAGACAGCAAAAACTTGCCCTGGATGGTCAGCAGCGTGTCCCGCAGGCGAATATGATCCCCCTCGGGGAATCCCTCCTTTCCCAGATTTTGATAATAGTCCTCGGTGCCATGGTAAGGCGGATCACAGTAAAACAGGCTGTCCGGCTGGTCATAGTGACGGATCAGCCGCTCAAAGTCCTGATTTTCCACAATCGTGTCCTTCAGCCGCCGGTTGGCGTTTCGGATCAGTGGAAAGTCGGTCCACAGGTCATGAGGCTGGCAGGCGTAGCTTCTCAGCCCGGCGGCATAGCTGAACCGCAGACGCTGATAAAACCACGCGGCCCGTTTCACCGGCGCGGCGGGAAGCTCCTGGTCCAGCGCGCTGCAGATCCATTCAAAACCGCTTCTGGCGTTGATGGCGTACCGCAGCTGGGCGATCAGGGCCTCCGGTTCTTCCTGAACGCAGTGGAACAGGTTGGACAGATGCCGGTTATAGTCGTTATACACCTCAAAGGGGCTGGGGTCCTTGTGAAAGAACACCCAGCCTGCCCCGCCAAATACTTCAATGTACCGGGGGACCTCCAGCGGAAACCGCCGGACCACTTCCTCCCGCAGCGCCTTTTTCCCGCCGACCCAGCTAAAATAGCCATTCATGAAGAACCCTTACCGCCGCCATCCTGAAACTTCTCCATGGCGCGTTCCAGCCCCTCCATAGCGGCCATCAGACCGCCCACCATCCGCTCCAGCTGGCGGATGGTAGCGTATATTTCAGCGGCATTGGCGGCGTAAAAGTAGCCGCTGCGGTCGCTGCAAACGGGAACGCCTTTTTGCCGCAGACGGTTCACCCGTTTGCGAAGCTCGGTATCGCTGAGCGATAGCCTCTTTCCCAATTCCGCGCCGGTGATTTGGCGCGTCCTTCCGGTATGCGCCTCTTTCAGATAGCGCAACAACAAATCTTCCATGGGTTTTCCTTTCCGGTCCGCTCCCGGAAAGGTATGAAAAAAGACCGTCCCGGAAACGGCCTTTTTTTGTATTTTTGCGTGATCAAATTACCTCGTGATGACGAAGTGCGGGTGAAAGCGCTTTATCCTAAAACCATACCTCCTTCCTGTGGGGACTGCGACTGCTCTTGCGCGAAGCGTTCTTCTTCTGTTTGGATGTCCCAATTTTCGCTGTTCCACAAGTGGATATACAGTTCAGAGCCGCCGTCTACCAGAATCTCCCGCTGTTCCACCCCTCCTCCGAAGCCATCGCTGGCCTGCCCGGTGACATACTCCTTCAGGCGGTCCAGCTCTGCCGGCGTCAGCGCCTCCCAGAGCTGACATTCGGCCACACCCCACAGCTGGCGCTCCCGTTCTTCAGCGGTGAAAACCAGCTTCTTCACCTTGCGCTCCACCTCATCCCGTTGATGGTAATAATGCATTAGCCCCCGTTCGCTTTCTGTGGGAAGGTTCTCCTGTTCCAGCCATTCTCGGATCTCTTCGGCATATTCCGTCAGCAGACACCCGTCCAACGTGACAATATCCTCATCAAAATCTCCGTATTCATCGACCTCATACAGGTCCGCGGTCAGGGGCATATACAGCTTGAGAGTCTGCGGCTGGGGCGGCAGTATCGAAAACCGGTCCTGTCCGATGACCAGCCCTAGCCCTCGACCGTCATCCCAATTGACATGGAATGTGCCGTTATCGTCGATGTGCTTCAGTGTTCCCATGCTGCCCGGTTTGATGGGGTAGGGTTCATCTGGAGCCATTTCCCGCAGCTGCACCCTGCTACCCGCGGGATACTGTTCCTGCAGAAACGCCAGCCATTCTTTTGAGATTTCTTTCATGTGTTGTCCTCCTTTTTCCTGTTTTTGTTGGTTCTTCCGCCCCGGCGAATCAAAAAAGCCCCGTTCCCAGATGGGAAACGGGGCAGTAGAGGGGGCGCTCGAATCGATATCGTTCTTTTTCGGTAGCTGCTTGTCATTTGGCTTTCCCTCCTTTTTTCGTTCACAAGCAATACCATATTTTTTAGGAAAGTCTTTTTTGACCATTCCATTTTCTGCTCCCCGGAAAACAAAAAAAACGGCCAAAGGCATCAATCCTTTGGCCGTAAACGGCTGATATGACATTTTGAAAAAACTTCTCAGGAAAAGCGTTTTTCGGGGAAAATTCCGCTTTTGAAGGTTCGAATCCCATCAGCTGCCGGAAAACCCCGCAGAAAATTTGTGGGCTGATATAAAAAATCAGGGCGGAAAAAAGCCCTGAAAAGCCCGATATCACTGGCTTCTCGCCAGTGATATATAAAGTGGGCTTGTAAGATGGTACGGCGTAAGGGATTCGAACCCCCGACCTTTTGGTTCGTAGCCAAACACTCTATCCAGCTGAGCTAACGCCGCATCGCTTTTGTACTACATTAAAATAGCACATTTAGCGGCAAAAATCAAGAGGGAACAGATACTTTTTTTAATATTTTTTCAATTTGTTTTTCCTTGCCCTTTACGCCCTTGTTCTGGGAAACGGTTTATGGTATGATAATCTTATCCTGGACGCCAGTACAACTATTGGGCGGGGCGTTCCCAGAAAAATTTTTGGAACCGGTGGCCGCGTTTGCGGGTGGCCTGCTGTGTCCTCAAAACTACAGACAGGAGGTCCTTTCCAGTGAAAAATACCCGTTTATTGGCCTTGGTGTTGCTGATTATCACCGGTGTGGCCGCACTCTATCGTTTTTGGGATGTGGTGATGCTCTTTTTCCTGGCGGGTATCATAGCCTTTTTGCTGGCGCCAGTAGCCCGGCTGTTAACCTTTGGCGGCAAGGTTCCTCGGGGTGTGGCAGTGGCCGTGACGACCCTAGGCGTAGTGGGGCTGATTATTTGGCTGGTCGTGTTGTGCGTCCCTTATGTGGTGGATCAGATCAGTGGCGTAATGGACGATTTGATGAAATACGCCGGTAGCTTTGATCAGCTGTTAGAACAGCTCAAGGATCTGCTGGCATCCTGGCATCTGCCTCAGGAAGTACTGGACTGGGTCACCAATCTGGTGGGTAAAGCGGACGTCTACTTAGCCCGGGCCTTCAGCGCAATTCTGAGTTGGCTGATGAATACTACCACCGGTATCTTTGACCTAGTCGTGGTGATCATCCTAATTATTTATTTTATGTTGGACGGCATGAAGATGTTGCGGGCGGGCGTAAGCCTGCTGCCTGCCCGAATGGGACTGCGGGTCAAACGGGTGCTGGCCGAGTCCAATCATTACATCTGGAAATATCTAGGTACTCGAGTGCTGATTTCCCTGGGAATGGCAATTGTCAGCTACATTGGTTTTACCATCATTGGACTCCGCTATGCCCTGCTTTTTGCCGCATTGGCCTTTGTGATGGATTTTATTCCCTACTTTGGTTCTATGATCGCCGGCGTAATAGACGGCGTTTTCGCTTTGATTACCGGCGGGGTGACTCTAGCGGTAGAAGTCGTAATTTTTGTTTTAATTGTACAGCAAATCGAGGGCAATGTAGTGGCGCCCAAGCTTCAGGGCAAATCGGTGAATATCCATCCGGTTTGGGTGATGTTTTCTCTGCTGGCGTGCAGCGAGATTTGGGGCCCTGTTGGCATGTTGATTTCTACGCCAGTGGCTGCGGTGGTCAAAACCGCCTTGCGGGAAGTCTATCATTATATCATTGGAGAGGATGGGTTAAAAGAACTTTCCCCAGAGGATGACTCGGATGAGCCGCCGAAGGATGGGCCGGCAGAAAGACAACCGCTTGCAGTGGTTCCAGATCAGCCTGGCTCCGACCAGCCGGCCCCGGCAGGACAAAAGGGATAGGGCAGCGAACCTTCCCAATAACAGGTGCATATACTGTCCCGAGGTGACGGTATGCTTTGGCTGATCTTTTTGGGATTTTGTGCTTTTGGAACCATCCAGCATTTTCTCTTTGTCCCATTGGGGCGACCCCGGCGGTTAATGTGGCTGCTGCCTGTTTCAGAAAGCCCCTGGGAGCATTACAAACTGGCCTTCTGGCCCTTGGGCGGTGCACTGGGGACAGTGTGTCTTTTAGCGGATCTGCCGCTGCATACTTTCCTTTGCGGGTGGTTTGCCGCTGCGGCTCACAGCTTTTGCACCATGCTAGGAATTTATTATTTTTATCGGGCGGCCCTGGGTGTGCCCCGGCCGGTGCTTTGGGTGGATATTGGGAATTTTTACGTGACCATGCTTTGCGGCTGGCAGCTGGGCCTACAGGTATTGCGCCAAAACCCCGGCTGGGGTTTTGGCTTACCGGCTGGGCTGGCCCTGTTGGCTTGTGGACTATTTTTTGGGTGTGCAGCCGCTCTGCCGCCGGAGAAACCCATGTTTCAAGAGGAACGCTTCTCCCCAAAAGGCGAAGACGGCCAGATCCATCATCACGGCAAGCGCTAAACGCTCCCAGAGCACTCCGCTTGCCAGGCACCATTACTGCTCAAAGATGAAGCGGGCGGCTCTACAAAAACGCGCGATGGGGCTGTTTTGGATAGGGACAAAATAACATGCGCTCAAGGCTTTGCCTTGTTTTGAAAACAAAAAAGGAATCGAAAATCATTATGTCTGAATTGAGTATACAGGAACTGCAAAAATACTATGGTGAACACCATGTGCTCAAAGGGGTCACCTTTGACCTGCAATTTGGAGAACGGGCCTCGGTGGTGGGGCCCAACGGCTGCGGTAAGTCTACCCTGCTGCGGGTGATTGCCGGACTGGAAGACTATGAAGGCGGTATCGTATCGGTTGCCAAAGGCGCCCGGCTAGGTCTGTTGGAGCAACTGCCGGTATATGCCCCCGGCACCACCGTTCGGGAGGTGCTTTGGCAAGCGTTTTCCTATTTGGAAGAACTGGAGACCGAGATGGGCCGGATGGAGCAAGCCATGTCCGCCGGAGAAGAGGTCGACCTGGCCCGGTATGGCCGGCTCCAGACCGCCTTTGAAACTGGGGGCGGCTATGACCGCCAGGTAGCCTACGATCGGATGACCTCCGGCTTGCATATTGACGGAGAAATGCAAGCCCGTCCTTTTATGAATCTTTCCGGTGGGGAAAAAACCAGAGTAAATCTGGCCCGGCTGATGCTTTCAGGCACTGATCTACTGTTGATGGACGAGCCTACCAACCATCTGGATATGGACTCCATCGAATGGCTGGAAAGCTATCTGAAAAGCTTCCGGGGAACGGTGCTCATTGTTTCTCACGACCGGTATTTTCTGGATAACGTCACCACCCGTACTTTGGAATTGCGGGAGGGACAAGCGGTAAGTTGGCCGGGCAACTATAGCTATTTTTCTGAAAAACGTGAGGAATTGGCCCGCCAGCTGGAGGATGCTAAACGCCGCCAAGACCGGGAAATTGCCCGAATGGAAAAAGCGGTAGCGAATCTGCATTTGTGGGCTTTTATGGGAAACGACGCTTTGCACAAGCGCGCTTTTTCCATGCAAAAACGCATCGACCGAATTCAGAGGGTTCAAACTTTGCGCAAAGAGCGCAAGATGAAAAACCAGTTCAACCTGGCCGGGCAGTCTGGGGAGGATGTGTTTGCCATTGAAAAGCTTTCCGTGGGCTATGGACAGCCTTTGATCCAAGATTTTTCCGCCATGGTCTATCGGGGAGAGCGGATCGCCATCTTGGGACCCAACGGCTGTGGAAAGACTACCTTGCTCGCCACTTTGCTGCGCCAGCTGCCGCCGCTTTCTGGGCGAATTTATGACGGGGTGGGGATTCAACCAGGCTACCTGCCCCAAAACGTCCATTTTGACCACCCGGAGCGCAACCTAGTGGATACCTTGCTCTTTGAGACCAAGGCCAACACACAGGAAGCCCGAGACCGGCTTGCCGCCTTTAATTTTCAAGGGGAAGACGTTTTTAAAACGGTGGACGTCCTTTCCGGTGGAGAAAAAACCAGACTCAAGCTGTGCCTTTTTATGTACCAAAAAATCAACACCCTCTTTTTGGATGAACCTACGAACCACCTGGACATTCTCTCTCGAGAGTGGGTGGAGGACGCCATCGACGATTTTTCTGAAACCATGATCTTTGTCTCCCACGACCGGTATTTTATCGACCGGTTTGCCACTCGAATCTGGCTGGTGGAAAACGGGGGCATTACCGATTTTTTGGGCAGCTATCAAGATTTTCGAGCTGCCCGGGAACGGGAAATGCAAGTCGCTTCCGCCCGGGAACGGGAGAAAAAAGGCGGGAAATTCAAACAGGAAAAGCCCCGGCCGGACAACGTCAAAGAGGCGGAAAAGCGCCGTCGGGAGCGCCAGCGCCGGATTGCCGCCATCGAGGCTCGCCTGCCCGAGCTGGAACAGGAAATGGCCGACTGCGAAGGCGGCGATTACGTAAAACTAGGGGAACTTTACGACAGCAAGGAACGACTGGAGGAAGAGCTGCTTACCCTGTATGAACAGGAGGAGACCCAACTATGAAGCCCTGGCTGAACATCGTTTTGTTGGAGCCGGAAATCCCTCAAAATACCGGAAACATCGCCCGCACCTGTTCGGTCACAGGGGCGGCTCTCCATCTCATTGAGCCAATGGGCTTTTCCATTGAGGACCGATGGCTCAAACGGGCGGGGTTGGATTATTGGGATCAGCTCACCGTTACCACCTATCGGGACTGGGAAAATTTTTGCGGCAAAAATCCAGGCGCAAACCCGTGGATGGTCACCTCTAAAGGAGGCGTTCCTTATTACCAGGCCCCCTTAGACCGGGAGCCTGAGGTTTGGCTGCTCTTTGGCAAAGAAACTAAGGGCTTGCCGGAATCTTTGCTGGAGACCCATGAGGACCGGGCAATCCGCATCCCTATGCTGCCTGGAGCCAGATGTTTAAATCTTTCTAACGCAGTGGCGGTGACGGCTTATGAAGTGTTGCGCCAGCGGAATTTCCCAGGTATGCAAGAAAAAGGAAAACTGGCTGATTTGTAAAATAGTGAAACGCTGGCCCCTTTTTTATAGATAAATTTTGCAGTGGAAGAGAAACGCCTTAAAGTTTTGACCATCCTCTCCTCAAAACACGCGAAAAGAAACACGCTGTTTTGCATACGCTCCTCTGTCTGAAAAATTTCTTAATCTATTTTATATTTTCCTGAAAGGATTTTCCAGGATAAAACGTATTAGAATTAAAGGCTTTTTTTGAGCCAAAACAATATTTGGAGGTTTTTCCCATGAATCAAGCCGCAAAAAAATGGATCATGGTTCCTGCTGGCCTTTTGCTGGCGGGAACGCTGGCAATCAGCGGATTTGCCGCTCATCACACCAGCGGTTGGTGTCCCCTGGACCACGATCACGCGATTCACGCTGGCTGCACCTTGAATCATGACCACTCGACAGACGCCATCTGCACTGTCGGCTGGTGCACTTTAGACCATGATCATGCCATCCACGCCGGATGCACCCTGAATCATGACCACGCCTGTGCCGGATGTACCACCGGCTGGTGCGCTCTGGACCACGATCATACGATCCACGCTGGCTGCACCTTGAATCATGACCATGCCCTGGGTTCCTGCTGCACGTCGAATCATGACCACACCGTACACGCCGGATGCACTTTAAACCACGATCACGCGCTGGATGAACAGTATCAAGCCTCTTCCTCGCATCACAACGGCCGCCGCAATAGTCGCCATCACGGCTGCGGCTGCCGTTAATAACGCCTGACGGGAAGTGAGATTTTGCGGACAGAGCAGGAGGTAACCCAAGCAATCTACCAATATGCCGACCTAGTGCGGCGAATTTGCTTTGTCCGGCTAAAAAGCCGAGAGGACTCGGAAGATGTTTTTCAGACGGTGTTTCTGAAATATCTTCTTTATCCTGGCCGATTTGAAAGCTCAGAGCATGAAAAAGCCTGGATCATCCGAACGACTATTAACGCCTGCAAGGATTGGCTTCGCAGCCTCATTCGACGGCAGACCTTTCCTTTGGAAATATTGCAAGAAGAAGCTGTTTGCATGCCGGAGGGTGACCAGGCTTTGTTAGAGGCCGTTCTAGCTTTGCCCAAACATTATCGGGACGTGATTTATCTGCACTATTATGAAGGATATTCCGCTGGAGAGATTGGAAAGATTCTGCATCGGGGTGAAAATACCGTTTACACATGGCTCTCGCGGGCCAAAGCCCTTTTACGGAACCGGTTGGGAGGAGACTGGCTATGAATCCTTTACAACGTTCCCTGGGAATGGTGACCGCTTCGGAGGCGTTGAAGCAATGTACCGTTCAACGCGTTTTTTCCCGGCAGCGCAGACGCAAGAAAATGCGCCGGCGGTTGGCGGCGGTATGCGCCTGTTTGACTCTGATAGCGGCTGGCGCTGGCGGTTGGATGATTTATCAAACCCCAGTATCTTTCATCAGTATTGATGTAAATCCCTCTCTGGAGCTGGGACTGAATCGACTCGACCGGGTAGTTCAAACCACCGCTTACAATGAGGATGGCGCGGCTATTGCCAATTGCCTGCATTTGAAAAATCAACCCTACCGGCAAGCAATTGACGCTTTATTTTCTAATCAATTGTTTCAATCCTATCTTACCAGGGATTCCTCTCTTGTTTTTACCGTCGTGTCTCAAGATGAAAACCGACTGCGGCGAGAAATTCAGGAGCTGGCCGAATACCAAGCCTATCACGGTCAATGCTATGCCACTGACGCCGCCTGTCTAGGAGAAGCCCATGAAAATGGACTTTCGGTAGGAAAATACCTAGCCTTTTTAGAGCTGTCCTATTATGATCAAACAGTTACCATTGAAGACTGCCATACCCTAACCATGAACCAGCTTCAACAGCAGATTCAGCAGCACTGTGGTCATCAGGAGGAAAATCAAAAAGTTCCCTGCCGTGCGGAAGAGACCAGCGGCGCTTCTGAAACTGCTAGCCTACAAAGCGATAACGGTTCTAACCCTGGCAGCCAATATGGCTATGGGCATGGTTATGGCCATCATGGCGGCCATCACTAAAAAGCACTTGATTAGACCGTTTTGCGCCATTCCTTGGCTGCATAATGATAAGCTTTTTTGCCAGCGCCAAAGGCAGGTATTTGTCAGGCAGTTGATGTCTGTAATAGAAAAAGCAAGAGCCGCTTCGAAAAGAAGCGGCTCTTGC
>CATJIY010000058.1 GCA_949740695.1 uncultured Eubacteriales bacterium | reverse complement strand
TTCTGGCAGGAAGCCGCCTGCTCGCGGGCAGAGCCGTCGCCCGGCTTATTGGCAAAAACACAGGAGCCAACGGTGGTCTTTTTAGCGTCGCCGCCTACTTTTTTCAGGATGTCAAGCACTTCAACGGGGGGATTGCCAGCCTCCCGGGCTTCCTCTAGTGCACGGACCTCCTTGGAACGGCTCACATATTCGGGCGCCCGGCGGCTGAGAGCGAACTCAGACAGGCCGATAGGATTGGACCGGTAGGAAGAGGTTTCACCGGAAGGGATCAGCTCGTCGGTAGTGGTTACCGGGTCGTGGATAACCGCACATAACTTCACCAGCAGATCATCCTCCAGGGCGGGCATGGCGGGCCAGTCCTTGATGTTGGGACCATAGCGCAGCTCCGCGGTGGGGTCTGCTTTGCCAAAGCCTTCATAACACCGCTTGGCATAAACGCTGCCGTCGTAGTGATATTCCAGTTGTTCAGCGGTGGGTGCTTGGTATTCGATATCGGTAGCAGCGGTGAGCACGCCTCCGTTGGCGGCGGTAGCGGCGATGGAGCGAGCATCCATCAAGGCAACCGCAGAGATTTGGCCGTTGCCTGGCTTGGAGCCCTCCCGGTTGGCAAAGTTCCGGGTGGCGTGACGAATGGATAGGGCGTTGTTGGCTGGGGTGTCGCCAGCGCCAAAGCAGGGACCGCAGAAGCTGGGCTTCATTACGGCGCCTGCTTCCATCAAAGTGGCGGCGGCGCCGTTTTTGGTAATAGCCAGATTGATGGGAGTGGAGGAAGCGTAAACGCTCATATCAAAATAACCGTTGCCGATAGACTGATCTTTCAAAATGGCAGCGGCTTCCACGATATTCTCATACATGCCGCCTGAGCAACCCACGATGACGCCCTGGTCGCAGGTAACTTTTCCGTCTACAATGTTGCGCTGGAGATCCATCTTTACCTTACCGCCCAGCTGCTTGTTGCAGTCAGCTTCGATCTTTTCAAAGATACCTTTGGGGTCGGCCTGCAATTCATGGATGGTGTAGGCAATGGAAGGATGGAAGGGCAAGGCGATCATGCACTCCACTTTGGACAGGTCGATGTGGACCACGCTGTCATAATAAGCGCCGCTGCCGGGCTGAAGCTCTGCGTACGCTTCGGGGCGGCCGATGTTTTCATAATAGGCTTTGACCTTTTCATCAGTAACCCAGACAGAGGTGAGGCAGGAGGTTTCGGTAGTCATTACGTCCACGCCGATGCGGAAATCACAGGAAAGCTCCTTCACGCCAGGACCAACGAACTCCAGAACCTTGTTTTTCACGTCGCCGTTGGGGAAGGTAGCAGCCACAAGGGCGATGGCCACATCCTGGGGACCTACGCCCTTACGAGGCTTGCCGTCCAGATAGACCATGACCACTTCGGGAGCGGCTACGTCATAGGTGTTTTCTAGCAGCTGCTTGACCAATTCGCCGCCGCCCTCGCCCACGCCCATGCAGCCATAAGCGCCGTAGCGGGTGTGGGAGTCTGAACCAAGGATCATTTTTCCGCAGCCGGCCAGCCGCTCCCGGGCGTATTGATGAATGACCGCTTGATTGGCAGGGACATAGATGCCGCCATATTTTTTAGCGGCCGAAAGGCCAAAAGCGTGGTCGTCTTCATTGATGGTGCCGCCGACAGCGCACAAGGAGTTGTGGCAGTTGGTCATGGCGTAAGGGATGGGAAATTCTTTCAAGCCGGAAGCCTTGGCTGTTTGGATAATGCCTACAAAGGTGATATCATGAGAAATTAGCGCATCAAATTTGATATTCAGCTTTTTGGGGTCGCTCCCTTTGTTGTGGGCGCGCAGAATGGAATAGGCGATGGTTTTTTCTCGAGCCTGATCAGGAGCCTGCTGGCCCTGGGCCTGGTCAGCATAAACAACTTGGCCGTCTATTAGATAAGCGCCTTTTTTGATGACTTCAACCATAAATATGGTCCTCCTTGATGATGTTAGGTATCTATTTTTTCGTATGCGCTATTTAGAAACAACCCTCTAAAAAGAGGGCGATTGCCAACAGGTCGGCGCAGCCGCCTGGGCTGATGTTTTTTTGGATACAGGCTCGGTCCAAATCCCGGATCCGCTCCAGGGAAAAACAGGCTAGACAGTCTTTTGCCTGACTTTGGAGCCAGGCCAATCCTTCTGTTCCAGCACGATGGAGAACATTGGTATCCGCCACCGACGTGATCAGTGCCAGCAGCGCTTTTAGCCGGGCAATTTGGGGCGGTACGCCGCTTTGCAGTACTGGCAGAGCCAAGCGGCGTACGCTAGAAAAGCCGCTTTCGGCTTCTCCTCGGATGCCCGCCGCGCCGTAAGCGGCATGAACGGCCAAACCGTTAGTGCCAGTGCGGGAAAGTTCTCGAGCAGTAATGCCTTGGGTCATTTGTGCGCACAAAGTGCATAAACTGTTTGCTTCAGCAGGAAGCCGCTGGGCCTCCAGCCGGCCGGCGGCGGCGCACAAAAGCCCCAGGGAAAAGAGCGCGCCTTTGTGGGTGTTTACCCCCCCGGTAACGGCGTACATGTCTTGCTCCGCCAGCAAACCTATGGGACGCAGCTGGGGCAAAACCGCGTGGGGGTCCTGGTTTGCGGTTTCCGCCCCTTTTTGGGCTAACCGGGAAAACCAAGGTTCCAGAGCCGCCGCGCTGCGGAGGAAGGTCTGGCAGTTCATATCTTGATGCGCGCCGGAATTGTTCTGATCCACCAGGCCAGGCTTTGGCGTGAGTAAAACTTCATCCTCCAAGGCTTGGCGTGCCCGGCGGGCGATTTTAACGATGTTCATGATTCTCCCATTGTTCCAGCAAGTGGTCGATGGCGGCCAACAGCTGCCAGGCAGGATGTGCCCGGCTGCGGGTGCAGGCGGCGGCCATATTTCCGCACACCAAGCATTTTCGTGGTTGATGACCCAAGGTAGTGCGGCTCACCGGCTTGCCCGGCGCGGAAAGCACGTCAATGTCCATCAGCCGGCCCAAGGGGTGGTCTTGCTCAATGCGGCACATCCGCTCCTTCAGTTCTTGGGGAGGCAGATCCACGGAAAAGTATCCTTCCGGGCCGGTAATTTGGTCCAGCAATTTATAGTAAGCCACGTGTCCCGCCAGCGTTTCCCGGATGGCCTCCACGCCAGCGGAAAACACGGTTTCTGACCGGCGGCTTTTCTTTACTTTGCCTGGCATATTGACCGTAAAGGATACTAGGGGCAATTGCCAGCCCCGGAGCAGGATGGCCTGGAACTCCGCCCGCTTGTCCCGGCTTTCCAGAAGCTGCTCCAAGGTGATTTCCACATCCATTTTATATTTTTACGTTATAAATTACGTCCAGCGCCTTGCCCTTGGGGTCGGTAACTACAGCAACCACTTCCTGGCCAAAGGCCAGGGAATCGGGCTTGCCCACCACGGCGTAAGCTTCGTCCCGCAGTTGCTGGATGGTTTTGACCGTCAAACCAGCGGCCTTCAGCCGCTGCTCCACCTCGGGACGGTTGGGGTTCACTGCGACTCCTACATCGGTGACCAAAACGTCGCATACCGAACCTTCGGTAATCAGACAGCCAACCTGATCTACCACACAAGGAATACGGCCGCGGATCAACGGACTGACAATCACAGTAAGAGCGGCGCAGGCGGCGGTATCAGGGTGTCCGCCGATAGCCCCGCGAATGATGCCGTCCGAACCGGTGAGCACGTTAACGTTGAATTGGGTGTCGATTTCCAAAGCGGACAAAATCACGACATCCAGCTGGTGGATAGCGCTGCCTTCGTTAAAGGGATTGGCATATTGGTTGCCATCAATCTCGCAGTGGGCGGGATTGTCTCGAATAGAGCGGGCGGCTTCCCCGTCAAAACCCTGAACGTCCAATACTTTTTTCACCAGGCCCTGCTCATGGAGCTTGACGATCTGGGAAGTGATGCCTCCCAGGGCAAAGTCGGCGGTGATGCCCTTTTCGGCCATTTCTCCTTCAATGAACCGGGTAACGGCCAAAGCGGCGCCGCCTGAGCCGGTCTGGATGGAGAAATGATCCTGGAAATAACCCGAGGCCATGATGGCCTTGGCAGCGGTTTCGGCAATCAGCAGATCTCGGGGATTTTTGGTGTAGCGGGTAGCGCCGGAAGAGATCTTGGAGCTATCGCCAATGGCGTCCACTTGGACCACATAATCCACGTCGGTGGCGGGAATGGAGGCGGGAAGATTGGGATAAGGGGCCAGCTTTTCCGTGAGCAGCACCACTTTATCAGCATAGCGGGCGTCCACCCGGGCATAACCCAAAGAACCGCACATACTTTCTCCTTCGGTATTGGTGCCGGAGGCATTGCCCAAGGGGTCGCAGGAGGCGACGCCTAGAAAAGCAATGTCAATGTGCAGCGTGCCGTTGGCGATGGCTGCGGCCCGGCCGCCGTGGCTGCGGAAGATCACCGGCTGTTTGAGGGCGACTTCCCGCTTGGAGATGGCGTCTGCCAGTTTGCCCCGGCAACCCGAGGATTGGAGGGAGGTGACCGTTCCGTCCTGGATATACTGCACCAGAGGAGCGTGGGCGTTACTCAGGGAGGAGGAAGCGACTGTAATGTCTTTATAGCCCATCTTGGAGATGGCGGCCACTACGTTATTCAGCACATAATCCCCGTCCCGGAAATGGTGATGGAAGGAGATGGTCATGCCATCTTTTAATCCGGCGGCTTTGATGGCTTCTTCTAAAGTACTCATCAGCTTTCCGTTCTTTTGCAGGCGTTGCTGGAGGGTGGCGGTATCTTTTCTTTCGGGCTCCAAATGGGCTTCCAACCCCAGGCGCGCCAGCATTTGCTGGTCAAGTTCGTGTCCGATGGCGTTTTTCATAGGGCTTCAACCTCCTCCGCTGTAATCACGCCGGAAACCAGGGCCAGCTCAATCACTCGCTGAGCGCGGATCACCACCGGCCGGTCTACCATCTTTCCGTTGACGCTGATGACGCCGCTGCCTCTGGCTTCGGCCTCTTTGATGGCGGCAATGATCTTTTTGGCCTTGTCGATATCCTTTTGCGTGGGTGCAAAGACCCCGTGTACCGGCGCGATTTGCCGGGGATTGATGACCGACTTTCCGTCAAAGCCCAGGTCTTTGATGAGACGTGCTTCATAAAGCAGCTGCTCTTCGTTATTCACATCAGAATATACGGTATCTAAAGCGTCAATACCGGCGGCGCGGGCTGCCAGAACAATGGTTTGCCGGGCTAACTGAAGCTCGGCGCCGGTAGTGGTGCGCTGGCATTTCATATTGGCACAGAAATCCTCGGCGCCCAAAGCGATGCCGATAAGCCGTTGGGAGGCGGTGGCGATCTGATAGGCGTTGATTACTCCCATAGCGCCCTCAATGGCGGCCATCATTAGGGTGGTACCCACGGGAACATGATGTTTGCGTTCCATCTCCTCAATGACCTTTTCACACTCGATGATATCTTGGGCGGTTTCGGTCTTAGGCATGCGAAGCACATGAGCGCCGGCGCACACCATGGCTTCGATATCTGCCCGGCCATAAGGTGTGTCCAGGGGATTGATGCGCACTACCAGTTCGGTTTTTCCGTAATCAATGGTTTTGAGAGCTTGATAAACCAACATTCGGGCGGCGTCTTTTTCGGCCATAGAGACCGAGTCCTCCAAGTCAAACATCAGGGAATCTGAACCATAAATATGAGCGTCCCGCATCATACCCGGATTATTGCCCGGGATGAACATCATAGTGCGGCGCAATCTCTGTTTTTCACGCATGACGGGTCCCTCCTTATTTTACCGCCCAGCCGTAGTCCTGACTGTCGCAGGCCCGCAGCAGGGCGGTTTTTACTCTGGCGCGGATGGTGCAGTCCAGCGCGCCTTTATCACTGGCCGTCACGCGGATGCCGGTAACGCCGCAGCTGTCCACCGTCTCCTGAATGACCTCCCGGATACGGCGGCCATACAGCCCCATTACTGTGCTGTCCAGCTGAATGTCTACCCCTGAGGCGTTTTGTTTTTCAATCTCCACCAGGATATCGCCAGATTCTACCGTTCCGGCCATACCGGTTTTGACAAGTTCCATAAGCTCACACTCCCCTGTTTTTGTGGCGCCTGCGGCGGGATCAGACCCGATTTTACAGATGCCCATTGCCATTATAAATTGGGCTTTTCTTAAAAGCAAGGAAAAAAGCTGGGTTTCCCTTGCCTGTGGCAAAAGAATACCAGCCTTTAAGGATACGTGTATGCAAGTTATTTTGAAAAAAGCGTTGCGGGGCGTTTTTAAAAGAAGATTTTCAGGAATGCTGGGGGTTATTCGGCAGCTTGCTCCTGCCGGATGATTTCTACGCCAGAGGACGTTCCGATTCGGGCGGCTCCCGCCTCCAACATGGCTTTTGCAGTAGCATAGCTCCGGATGCCGCCGGATGCCTTGATCTTTACCTGTTGGCTGGCTGTATCCCGTAGTAGCTTTACATCGGCAATGGTAGCGCCGCCTGAGGAAAAACCGGTGGAAGTTTTAACAAAATCAGCGCCGGCCCGCGCAGCTGCTTGACAGGCTAGAACTTTCTCTTGGTCGGTGAGAAGGCAAGTTTCCAGAATAACTTTTAAAACAGCCGCATCTTCAGCGACAGCGGCTAACGCCTGAATTTCCTGCTCTACCGCTTTCCAGTTTCCGGATTTCACTGCGGAAAGATTAATGACTGCGTCTAACTCCTGAGCGCCCGATTTTACTGCTTGCAAAGCGGCAAAGGCTTTGCTCTCCACAGTGGTGGCGCCTAGGGGAAAGCCCACAACCGTGCAAACTTTAACGTCGCTGCCCCCCAGATTGCGGACACAGCGGGGCACATAATAGGGGTTGACGCACACTGAGGCAAACCCGTACTGCACGGCCTCGGCACACAAACGGTCAATTTCCTCGGCTGCGGCGGTGGGAGACAACAATGTATGGTCGATAAATGCAGCGATAGACATGATTCATTCCCCTTTTGTTTGTAAATTTGTCTTTAATCTTAATCGAAAGAGGCCGGTTTGTCAATGGTCAGCCTTGACGCTTTGCGGCGACAATGGTAAAATAAGCTGAAACTAGGCGGCAGGGGCAGGCGGAAGGAGCTGCTTGTCACCTGGCCGTCCTTGAAAGGGATTACCGTTTTATGTGGACATCAAACCTATGGCAAGATTACGCGTTGCTGGACTGTGGCGGCGGCCGCCGGCTGGAGCGGTGGGGGGAGCAGATTTTGATCCGGCCCGACCCCCAGGCTATTTGGCGGCCGGAGGGCGACCCTTTATGGGAGCGGGCAAGCGCCGTCTATCATCGGAGCAAGACTGGCGGAGGACATTGGGAAGTGCGGGATTTGCCTGACCAGTGGACCATCCGATATCAGGAATTGGTTTTCAATGTAAAGCTGATGAGCTTTAAACACACCGGCGTTTTTCCGGAACAGGCGGCAAACTGGGATTTTATCCAGCAACAGATCCGTAAAGCAGAAAGACCGGTTTCGGTGC
>CATJIY010000057.1 GCA_949740695.1 uncultured Eubacteriales bacterium | reverse complement strand
CCTCTGAAATGGAGGTTTTTTTTCAGCTTTGTCCTTGCCCGGTGGTTGCAGTTACCGGCAGTGATGGAAAAACCACCACCGCCACGCTGATTGCTGAAATGCTTCGGACAGCAGGCAGGCGGGTTTGGCTGGGGGGGAATATCGGAACGCCGCTGCTGGCTCAGGTAGATCGAATGGAAGTTGGAGACATAGCGGTACTGGAGCTTTCCTCTTTTCAATTGATGACTTTGAAGCAATCGCCGCAGGTGGCGGTGATTACCAATCTTTCTCCCAATCACTTGGATTGGCACCATGGGATGGAGGAATATGTGGCAGCTAAGTGCAACCTGTTTGCACACCAGGGCAAAAAGGATTTGCTGGTGCTTAATCAGGATAATGAGATCACTTGCAGCCTGGAGAAGAAAGCGCCTGGCCGGGTGCGGATGTTTTCTCGAAAAGAACGATTAAGCGGCGGACTTTGGCTGGAGGAAGATACCATCATGGCGGATGGCCAGACGGTTATGACTCGGAAAGATATCCGTTTGCCTGGATTACACAACTTGGAAAATTATCTGGCGGCCTGTGCCGCGGTGTGGGACTTGGTTCCGCTGGAAGCTATTATTCAGGTGGCGCGTGATTTTTCCGGGGTGGAGCATCGTCTGGAGTTGGTGCGGGAATTTGACGGCGTTCGATGGTATAACGATTCTATTGGCACCAGTCCTACTCGGACGTTGGCAGGATTAAGCTGCTTTGATCAAAAGGTAATTTTGCTGGCAGGGGGCTATGATAAGCAGCTGCCTTTTGACCTTTTAGGCGCAGTTATTCCAGAGAAGGTGAAGACATTAATTCTCTGCGGCGCTACCGCAGAAAAGATTGAGGCGGCTGTTTTGGCGGCTCCTGATTACCAGTCCAGCCGGCCCGAGATTTTACATGCGGAGAACATGGAAAATCTAGTGAAACTTGCGGCAGGGAAAGCTAAGCAAGGAGATGTGGTGCTGTTTAGTCCGGCCTGCGCATCTTTCGATCAATATCCCAATTTTATGGCTAGAGGAAATCATTTCAAAGAAATTGTCAACAAATTGTCATAAAAACAGACGATATAACAAAATAGACAGAAACGAGGTGCATGATTCTTGACACTGAAAGACAAAATCAAGAAGCTCACCGCCGCCTATGGGGTATCTGGCGATGAGTTTGCCGTCAGTAAAATTGCAGCTGAACTGATGGAGCCCTATGTTCAGCGGGTGGAGATTGACGACTTCGGCAATGTACTGGGTTGGAAAGAATGTGGGATTTCTGGGGCGAAAACCGTTTTGCTGGACGCCCATATTGATCAGATTGGATTTTTGGTCACTGAAGTGACGAAGGAAGGCTTTTTGCGGTTTACCACTGTGGGCGGCGTGGACCAACGAATGTTGTTGGGCAGCGAGCTAACGGTTCTTACGCAAAACGGCCCCCTCCTAGGGGTGGTGGCCGCGATGCCGCCCCATTTGCAGAAACCCGGGGATCAAAAGCACTCGGTGCCCATTCCGGAGATGGTAGTGGATATCGGCATGACAGGGGAAGAGGCGCAGGCTGCTGTTCGTATTGGGGACTACATGGCTTTTGCCAATGAGGCGGTGGAATTGCAGGGCGGCGCTTTGTGTGGAAAAGCCTTTGATGATAGGGCTTGTCTAGTTTGTCTGCTTTACGCCTTGGAATTGCTGAAAGATAAGCCTTTACAGGTTAATTTGGTGGTGGGAGCCACTACCAAAGAGGAGACTGGCTTCCAGGGAGGTATGGCTACTGGCTTCCGGGTGATGCCTGACTTTGCTATTGCGGTGGACGTAACCCATGCCCGCACCGGCGACGCGCCTCAGGTCATTGCCCAATTGGGAGATGGACCCGACATCTCTCTGGGCTCTAACAGCCATCCGAAACTAGCCCGCCGGATGATCGAGGTGGCCCGGGCCAAGCAGATTCCGCATCTTTCCACTGCGGTAGGCGGGGCCAGCGGCACCAACGCTTGGCCCATTCAGATGCAGGGGGCAGGAATCACCACGCTGGTGGTGTCGCTGCCTTTGAAGTACATGCATTCTCCAGTGGAGATGCTACGGTTGGAGGATGTAGAGAACGTGGGCAAGTTGCTGGCGGCGTTTTTAGAAACCTTTGATGGGAGGCTGTGAGCATGAAAGATTTGTTGCAGCAGTTGTGTGACCTGGATGGGGTTACCGGCTATGAAGATGAGGTTCGGATTTTTTTAGAGGAACAGGTTCGGGCTTATGCGGATGAGATGATTACCGATGCTGTGGGGAATCTGTTGGTATTCAAAAAAGGGAAACAGACTCGGAAGCGCCCGTTGCTGGTGTTGGCACACATGGACGAGGTGGGCTTTTTGGTGCGGGATATCACCGAGGAAGGTATGCTGAAGCTGACGCCAGCCGGGGGCGTGGACCCGCGGGTTACCATCGGACGCAGGATGCGGGTAGGGGAGAAAAAGCTTCCCGGCGTTATCTCTTTGAAAGCGATTCATCTGACTACGCCAGAAGAACGCAAGGAAGCGCCAGCCCTTTCTAGTCTTTATGTGGATATCGGATGCCGTTCAAAAAAAGAGGCGGAAAAGCTGGTTTCTCGAGGGGAACCGGTGATGTTTGACAGCAAATTCCTCCCTTTAGGGAATCAGTGCGTTAAGGCAAAGGCTATTGACGACCGGGTGGGCTGCGCGGTAATGGTTCAACTTTTACAGCAGGAACTGCCCTATGATACCTGGTTCGGCTTTGTGGTGGGAGAGGAGATCGGGCCCCGCGGCGCAAGAGTGGCCGCCAACCGGATTATGCCTGGCGGCGTTTTAGTCATTGAAGGAACTACTGCCGCCGATATGCCCGATGTGCCTGAACATAAGCAGTCTTGCCGCCAGCGGCAGGGCGCGGTGGTGTCTTTGATGGACAAGGGTACGGTTTATAGCCGGGACCTGCGGGAAACCGTGCTGAAAACCGCCGACGCCAAAGGCGTTCGGTGGCAGTACCGCAAGAGCGCCAACGGCGGAACTGACGCGCAGGTAGGCGCTGTTACGGGTTTAGGCGCGTTGGCCTTTGGTTTGGCAGCCCCGGTACGGTACATTCATTGCGCGTGCAGTGTGGCCTATCTACCTGATTTGGAAGAAGTGCGCCGCATGGCGGAGATTGTCATTGAGGAAGCGGGTGAACTGGATGTTTGACGTATTGGAAATGCACCGCCGTTTGGCGCATGCGTTACAACCTTCCGGCGGCGAGCGGACCGGCGCGGGAGCGGTGTTGGCAGAAATAGCCCGGCCTTTTGTGGATGAGGTTCGGTTTGACGCTATGGGCAACCTGATCTGCCATAAAAAGGGCAGTGGAAAACGGGTTATGTTGGCGGCCCATATGGATGGGATCGGTTTTATGGTCACCGGCGCGGATGATGGGGGATTTCTCTCCATTCATAATTTGGGATGGCATGACCCGGCAGGATTGATCAATCAGCGGGTGGTTTTGAGCGGCGGTTTGCGAGGTATTCTCCGTCCACGGAACAACCTGGAAAGCCGTTGGAGCGCCATTACCATGGAGCAACTGTATCTAGACATTGGCGCGGCCAGCCGCCAGGAAGCTATGGAAAAAGCTCCGGTGGGTACGATGGCGGTGTTTGACAGCCCAGTGACCCAAGCTGCCGGCGGACGGATTATGGGACCTTACGCTGACGATCTTGCCGGTTGTGTCGCGCTGCTGATTGCCATGGAAGGTGTGAAAACCGCTAAGTATGATGCTTATTTTGTGTTCTCTGTTCAAGAGGAAGTAGGGTGTCGGGGAGCGAGAACTGCGGCCCTGGCTATTCAGCCAGAAATTGCTATCGCATGCGACGTTTGCGACAGCGATGATATCCCATTGGAAAAGCACCTGCCCCGGGTGGTGACTTTGGGTAAAGGGCCTGCTGTTAAGATTAAGGATTCTAGCGTGATTTGCAGTCCGGAACTGAACAGCGTGTTGAAGGAAACTGCTCAAAAGGCAGACATTCCGATACAGGATGAGATTATGCTTTATGGCGGAACAGATACCTCCGCCATGCAGTTGTCAGTGCCCAACGGACAGGCGGCTTATATCAGTATTCCTACCAGGCATATCCATTCCCCCGCCGAGGTCTATGACCGCCAGGATGTGGAATGGGCCGGGGCGCTGCTGGCGGCCTTTTTAAACCAGTGAGGAGGGGAAAGCGATGCTGAATATTTTAGAATTGCAAAACCAGCTGGTAGCGGAGGCGTTGCCCTCTGGCTTTGAAAAACCTCAGCGGAAGCTGCTGGAAGCGCTGGCCGCGCCCTATGTGGACGAGGTGTTTACTGATACGCTTGGCAATCTGATCTGCCACAAACGAGGACCGGGTAAGCGGATACTCTTTCCCGCCCATATGGACGTGATCGGATTGATGATTACTTTTGTGGATCAACAGGGCTATTTGCGCTTTGAACCTGTGGGGGGACATAGTCCTGCGGGGTTGATCGGCGCTACCGTTCGGCTGGAGAGCGGTGCGCGAGGGGCCATCTGGCCGGACGCCTCTGCCAAAGTGGAAAAAGGGAATTATGGAGCTGTGGATATCCACGATCTGTATATCGACCTGGGAGCGAAAAGCAAGGAAGAGGCTGAAAAATTGGCGCCTATTGGATCGGTGGCTGTTTTTGACGCGCAGCCGTCGTTGGCGGCGGGGGGCTGCATGCTGACGCCTTATGCGGATAATCTTTCCAGCTGTATCGCCCTGCTGATTGCGATGGAACAGCTCAAAGATCAGCCGGTGAAGAACGATTTGTATTTTGTTTTTACGGTGCAAGAGGAAGTGGGCCTGCGGGGTGTAAAATCGGCCGCTTGGCGGGTTCAGCCTCATATGGGAATTGCGGTGGACGTTACCGCTACTGGAGATACGCCCGCGCAGCAGGACTATCAGCGTATGGCGGTGAGTTTGGGAAAAGGTCCCACCATCAAGATTAAGGATGGAAGTTTGCTGTGCAATCCCCAAGTGAAAAATCATTTGCGGCAGGCGGCGGAGCAGGCCGGCATCACCTGGCAGGATGAAATTCTGCTGTCTGGCGGTACTGACGCTGGGGCAGTCCAGGTCAGTCGGGAGGGCGTTTTGTCCGGCTGTATCAGTATCCCTTGTCGCAACATTCATGCGCCGGGCGAGATGGTCAGTCTGAAAGACGTGGAAAACGCTGGCCGGCTGGTTGCAGCGGCATCTTTATTGGAGCTAAAATAAAAGAATATGGGATGCAAAAGGCGTGGCGCTTTTTTAGGAGGGCGCCACGCTTTTTCAAATTGATCTTGACGGATAAGCGATGTTGGCGATAAAGAGTTTGAGGATATATTTTAGCCAATATAGGGCAAAAATCGGAAACAAACAGTTATTTTTAAAAAAAATATTTCGGATTGTGTGGAAATAAGGAGCGATATTTTAATGAATCAGCAGATGGAGGATCTGGCACGTCGGGCAGAAATCCGGTGTGCGGGGCGGTTTGCCGAGATTGATCGGATCGCCTTGGTTTGCACGGAAAAGGTATTGGCCGCCTTTGCTCAGGAGCGAGTGCAGGCGGGGGATTTTGCCGGAACTACCGGCTATGGATATGACGATGTGGGGAGGGACAAGCTGGAAAGGATCTACGCTCGGGTGCTGGGCGGAGAGCAAGCGTTGGTGCGCACTTCTTTTGTCAACGGCACGCACGCCATTGCCTGCGCTATGTTTGCTTGCTTACGCCCGGGACAAACGATGGTCAGCGTTACCGGCGGAGTTTATGATACATTAGAAACCTTAGTGGGCAAACGAGGCAAATTGCCGGGAACCTTTCCGGATTATGGAATGGGTTATCGAGAGACGCCTATGAAGAATGGCATGCCTGACGAGGCCGCTATTCGGGAGGCGGTGTCAGCGCCCGATGTGGGAGCGGTTTTTATTCAGCGAAGCCGGGGTTATGGTTTGCGAAAGACCCTTTCGCCCGAAGAGATCGGAGCGCTGGCCCGGTTAGTGAAATCGGTGAATCCCAATATTGTGGTGATGGTGGATAACAGCTATGGGGAGTTTACCTGCGAGACTGAGCCGCTGGCACATGGCGCTGACCTGATGGCTGCTTCTTTGATTAAAAATCCTGGCGGTGGTCTGGCGCCCTGCGGCGGTTATGTAGCTGGACGGGCCGATCTGGTAGCGCGAGCGGCCGAGCGGCTGACCCTGCCGGGCATTGGCGGGGAGTGCGGCGCTTCTTTAGGGATGAATCGGGCGTTGTATCAGGGCTTTTTTTTAGCGCCCCATGTGACTGCTCAGGCCGTGAAGACCGCCGCTTTTTGCGCTGGAGTAATGGCTGAGCTGGGCTATCGGGTGTCTCCCGCTCCAGAGGAACCAAGATATGATATCATCCAAACCATTGATTTTGGAAATCCAGAACCGCTGATTCGGTTTTGTCAAGGAATCCAGAGCGCATCTCCGGTGGATAGCTTTGCCTTGCCTCAGCCGGGAGATATGCCGGGGTATGAGAGCCAAGTTATCATGGCAGCAGGGGCCTTTATTCAGGGCTCTTCCATTGAGCTGAGCTGCGACGCTCCTCTGCGAGAGCCATATACCTGCTACTTCCAGGGCGGGCTCACTTATGAGGCGGGCAAGCTGGGGGTGCTGCGGGCGGCGGAACGGTTAGGAGCGGCTCAGTGATCGTTTTGGGATTGGATCCGGGTTATGCTATTGTGGGTTATGGAGCGATTGAAACCAACCGGGGCCGGCACAAGATGGCGTGTTATGGCGCGATTACAACTCCGGCAGGGATGGAGATGTCCCGGCGGCTGTTGGAGATCTCCCGAGATATGCGTACCTTGCTGGAGCAAATTCAGCCGGCGGCAGTGGCCGTTGAGGAACTTTTTTTCAACACAAACATCACCACTGGTATCCAAGTAGCCCAGGCCAGAGGCGTTATTTTGGCGGCCTGCGCCGAGCGAGGGTTGGAGCCGGTGTCTTATACCCCGTCTCAGGTAAAGCAGGGGGTGGTGGGCTATGGCAAGGCCGAAAAAAAGCAGGTCATGGAGATGACCCGCCAGATTCTCGGACTCAAAGCTGTGCCTAAGCCGGATGACGCCGCAGATGCGCTGGCCATCGCCCTTTGTCACGCCAACGCCGCCGGCAGTCTGCTGCGTCTACGGTAGTTAAGCATTTTTCAGAAAGGAAAACCGAGTATGTCCAAAATGATTCTATTTGTGCTTTTGCCCCAATACGCCGATTGGGAAGCTGCTTATTTGTCCTCCGCCATTAAAATGCTGGGGCAGGACGCCTATGAAATCAAGACCGTATCTTTGACCAAAGACCCGGTTTTATCTATTGGTGGGTTTCATACGCTTCCGGATTATGACTTGGCGGCCGTACCTCCAGATTATGAAGCGGCGATCCTTATTGGGGGAATGACTTGGAGGACTGAGGCGGCGCAAGCGGTAAAGCCTTTGATAAAGCGTTGTCGGGAAAGTGGGAAAGTGTTGGCCGGTATTTGTGACGCCGCTGCTTTTTTGGGGACGGCCGGGGCGTTGAACGATGTGGCGCATACCAGCAATGATTTGACCGACTTGAAACGCTGGGCGGGGAAGGCTTATTTTGGGGAGGCCAAATATCTGGCCCGGCAGGCCGTGCGGGATGGAACGGTTGTCACAGCGAATGGCACTGCTCCGATGGAGTTTGCGAAAGAAGTGTTGTTGGCGCTGGGAGATGTGAGCGAAGAAAAAATTCAGGAATGGTATCACTTTCATAAATTAGGCTTTTATACAGCGCCCATGTCCGGTGTATAGCCGCTTCCCGCCGTCGCACGGGGGCAAAGAGGAGAGGATCATTCCTAAAAAATTATGACCGCCTTTGGGGCGGTCATTTTTTCAGGAGAGAGCCCTTTCCCAGCTCAAGAGGACAAAAAGCCCATCAGAGCGGGAGCGCGCATGGATAAAAACACTTG